>NZ_JBTMMT010000069.1:0-38293 GCF_055517075.1 Micromonospora sp. DSM 43699 | reverse complement strand
GTCAGGTGTCGAGGGAGATGATGCCGTAGTCGTAGGCGTGGCGGCGGTAGACGACGCTGGGGCGGCCGGACTCCTTGTCGTGGAACAGGTAGAAGTCGTGGCCGACGAGCTCCATCTGGAACAGGGCGTCGTCGACCGTCATCGGGTCGGCGGGGTGCACCTTGGCCCGGGCGATGTGCCAGGGCTGGTCGTCGTGCTCCTCCGGGCGCTCCTCGACGGCGGTCGCGGTGGCCGTGCCGGTGGCGGCGACGGCGACGTCGTCCAGGCCGGCCACCGGCAGACCGGCGGTGGCGGCGGCGACGGAGATCGGCGCGTGCCGGCCCCGGTGTACGCGGCGGCGGTCGGCCGCCCGGCGCAGTCGGGTGTCCAGCTTGGCGATGGCCGCGTCCAGCGCGCTGTAGAAGTCGTTGGTGCAGGCCTCGGCCCTGATCACCGGCCCCCGGGAGACACAGGTGATCTCCACTCGCTGGCAGGTGTCGGACTGCCGGGGATTGCGTTCGTGGAACAACTCCACATCGACCCGGATGAGCTTGTGATCGTAGCGCTCGATCTTCGCGAGTTTCTCCGCTACGTGTACCCGGTAATGGTCCGGCACTTCGACGTTTCGACCCTTGACCACGATGTCCACGTGACCTCCCTTTTCCGGATGGTCGGCTGATCTACGAATCCGGTCGAGCACCCTCGGGAGGGCCCCTGGGAGCGTCGACCGGTCAGGTACGGCTACGCCTCCTTCCACCGTCGGGGGCGGGTGGGAAACCCTTCCTACCCCGACACGAAAACGCTAACTCCTGTTCGCCCGACAGTCACCCCCGGTTGTGGGAAACCCTCAGAGAATTAACAGCAACCAACACCATGGGGTGAAACGGAAACACGAAGCGTCACCAATGCCGCCGCTTTTGCGTTGCACCCAACACGGCCGCGCCGTATGGCGTCATTCCCGCCGCGCGCAAGGTACGACTCATCGCCGCCAGGGTCGCCCCGGTGGTCAGGATGTCGTCCAGCACCACCACGGTCCGGCCGCCCGCGCCCCGACCGGCCCACCCCGGCCGCAGCCGGAACGCCGACGCCGCCGCCTCGGCCCGTCCCGCCCGGTCCAGCTCCACCGAGTCCGGCCGGGGTAGCGCCCGCACCGGCACCGCCGTCCGTACGTCCCAGCCGGCCCGCCGCAACCTGGCCGCCGCATGCCGGGCCAACCGGGTCAGGTGGTCGCCGTAGCGCGCCCGGGCCGCCGCCGCCCGGTCCGGCACCGGCACCAGCAGCACCGGCCGGGCCGCACCCACCGATGCCGCCACCACCTCCGCCAGCAACCCACCCAGCGGCCGGGCCAGCCCGTGCCGACCCCGTTCCTTGTACGCCAGCAGCGCCTCCCGCAGCGGGCCCGCGTACGGACCGAGGGCGTGGCAGGGCGGCAGGTCGGGCGGGGCAGGGGTGGGGCGGGCCGGAGCCGGACGCAGTGCGGCGAGCCGGTGTACGCAGTCCGGGCAGCACCCCTGCCGCAGGGTCGCGTCCCGCCGACCGCAACCCGCGCACCCGGTCGGGAAGACCAGATCGGTCAGGTCCGCCCAGAGTCCGCCGACGTCCCGCACGACCGGCTCAGAACAGGAAGAACGGCGCGGTCGGGCTGCCCGCCCGACCACCGGCGGGCGGGGGCGGCACGTCCAGCACCTGCTCGGCCCGGATCGTCTCGACCGACGGTGACCGGTAGCGGTAGGCGACGCCGTTGGCCTCGTACATCATCATGCCCGTGGGCAGCACGTACGTGGGGTTGGCCGGGTACACCGACAGGTGGGTGACCCGGGCACCGACATCGGTGACCAGCCCCGACTGCTGCACCCCGTCCACGCCCAACTCGTACACCCCGGAACGGTCGGTCGATCCGGTCACGGCCAGGGTGTTCTCCTGCGCCCAGTCCACCGCCGACAGCTCGGTCAGCGTGGTGGCGACCTGCCGCACCGGCCCGAGCGAGACCACCCCGCCGTCGAGGCCCGCCGCGCTGAGGTAGAGCCGACCACCGACGATCAGTGCGATCCGGTGCCCGTCCAGCGAGGCGGCGACCGCGCTCACCGGCCCCGCGGCGCCCACCGCGACCGGGAGCATCCGGGCCCGGTCGTCGAACCGGTAAAGCCGCCCGTCGGCCACCACCAGCCCGTAGGGCTGGGCCGCCGCGAGCGGGCGTAGCCAGACCGGCCGCCCGATCGCCGTGAACGTCTGCGTCCCCACGGTCATCGCCTGCACCGGTGCGGCACCCGACCCGGCCACCAGCCGCTGCCGTCCGCCGGGGGCGGTGCCCACCAGGGCGGCGAGGATCTTCCCGTCGGCCCGCCGCAGGGCGGCCGAGACGATGTCGTGGTTGTCCTCCGTGCGGATCGGGACGGCGCCGACAGCCTCGCCCTCGGAGGCGAGCGGCCGGATCGCCCTCTCGTAGACGGTGAACCGCTGCGGCCCCTCGGTGAGGGGGTATACCGGGTTGTCGGCGCGGTGGGCGGCCAGATCGTCGATGGTCACCCGGGACTGGTTACGGGTGGTGAGCTGAAGCGGCCCGTTCAGATCGGACAGCGTCCAGGCCAGCTGGATGCCGAGCTTCTCCAGCTTGCGGCGGTCGTCCCCGGGCAGGTCGAGGTTGACCTCCCATCGGCCGTCGGTCTTCACCGCGTTGTTGATCAGGGCGGTCCGGTCCGGCAGGCCGCTCACCCCCTGCCGGAGCCAGTCCGACGGCCCGGCGATCAGCCACTTGACCGCCTCGCTGACCAACCGCTCGGCCGGCACGGCACGGGGCAGGTAACGCTGGTCGGCCACCAGCCGGGTGGAGTCGGAGTTCCAGAAGTAGACGTTCCGGCTCTGGTAGTACGTCAGCAAGGCCACCGTGTTCAGCAGCAGGACGCTGGGTGGATCGGTGACGTAGTACCCGGCGTCCTCCGCGTCCTCCCGGCCCGGCTCGGCGGATCCGCGCAGCGAGAACCGGTACTCCGTGTCGGTCGCCACCGGCGGGCCGAGCACCCCGTTGGACCGCAGCACCCCCACCTGCTGCACCGGCACCCGGACGGTGAGCAGTCCACTGGCGTTCTGGGTGATCACCGGCTTCTCGGTCGGCCGGACCACGTTGATCACGACCTCGCTGCCCTGCTTCTCGGCCAGCCGGTCGCGGTCCTCCCGGGCGATGAACTGTTTGACCCGCGCGTACGCCCGCTCCGGCTCGCCGGCTGCGGCGGCCAGGAAGTTCTCGACGAATTTCTCCCGGTCGCTACCGCTTGCCGCGCGGGTGGGTGGCTCACTACGACCGAAGCTGGACGCGCCCGCCGAGACGGCCGGTCCCGAGCCGTCCACCTGCACGTCGGTGTGGTCGGGGATGCCGCAGCCGGCCGGGACGAGCGCCAGCAGCACGGCGCAGAGCAGCCCGGCCAGCGCGCGACGGCGGTCCACGACCGGGCCTCCAGCCGCGCGGCGGCGGTCCACGACCCGACGTCCGCCCGCGCGACGGCCGTTCACGACCCGACCTCCGCCCGGTCATCGGTGGCGGTCGGCCCCGGGCCGATGGCCAGGACGCCGTCGCCGCCGGGGCCGATGGCCAGCAGGTCGCCGTCGCGGGGGCCGCCGAAGGGCAGGGTGGCGTCGGCCGGCACCAGCCGCAGCGGTGAGGTGGTGAGTCGGTCCCCGGAGCGGACCGGCAGGGTGAGCCGGAACTGCGCGCCCTGCCCGGGTGCGCCCCACGCCTCCAGCCAGCCGCCGTGCAGGCGGGCGTCCTCCAGGCTGATCGACAGGCCGAGCCCGGTCCCGCCGGTCTGCCGGGCCCGGGACGGGTCGGCCCGCCAGAACCGGTTGAACACGAGCTTCTCCTCGCCCGGCTTGAGCCCGACCCCGTGGTCACGCACGGTGACCGCGACGGTGGTCTGGTCGACGCCCAGGGTGATCACCACCGGTTTCGCCTCGCCGTGCTCGACGGCGTTGCCGACCAGGTTGCGCAGCACCCGCTCGACCCGGCGCGGATCCACCTCGGCGATCACCGGGGTCGTCGGCACGGCCAGTTCGATGGTGACGCCGACCCGTTCGGCCAGCCCGGCGAGGCGGTCGGCGACCCGGTGCACCACCGGCACCAGGTCGGTCGGCTCGGAGTCGAGCATGGCGAAGCCGGCGTCGAAGCGGCTGATCTCCAGCAGGTCGGTGAGCAGCTCCTCGAACCGGTCCAGCTCCGCCTGGAGCAACTCGGCGCTACGCGCCACCGCCGGGTCGAACTCGTCGCGCTCGGCGAAGATCAGGTCGGCGGCCATCCGGACGGTGGTCAGCGGGGTACGCAGCTCGTGCGACACGTCGGAGGTGAACCGGCGCTGCAGCCGGGACATCTCCTCCAGGCGCAGGATCTGCCGTTGCAGGTTGGTCGCCATCTGGTTGAAGGAGGCGGCGAGCAGGGCGAGGTCGTCCTCGCCGTTGACCACCATCCGTTGGTCGAGCAGGCCGGCGGAGAGCCGCTGGGCGGTCCGCGCGGCCACCCGGACCGGGGTCACCACCAGCCGGGTGACCAGGGCGGCGAGCAGGCCGAGCAGCAGCACCAGGGCCACCCCGGTGGCCAGCACGGTGGACCGCGCGTCGGCGGCGGTGGCGTCCTGCCGGTTGAGCGGGACGAGATAGTAGAGCTCCAGCTGGCCGAAGCTGGTCGGCACCGGGGAACCGTAGACCAGGTACTTCGTCCGCTCGCCGTTGAGCCGGCCGGTGCGGATCTGGTGGGCCACCTTGCCGTCGGCGACGGCGGCCCGCAGCTCCCGGCTGACCAGCGGCCGGACGTCCGTCGCCGGTGAGGTACGGGTCTCGATGATGCCGACGTAGTTGTCGGCGGTGATCGCCACCACCACCCCGCTGGTCTGCTGAGGATCGCCCCCGGCCAGGTAGTTGACGGTGCCCTCGATGGTGTCCTGGAGCTGCGCCTCCTGCGGCTGGCTGTAGAGGGTGAACTGCTTGGCCGAGTAGTCGCTGCCGTTGCGCAGCCGCAGCAGCACGTCGGTCTCGGCGTTGTCGAGCAGGATGCTGGTGATCTTGTCAGCGATCAGGTAGGCGAAGCCGCCGACCAGCAGACTGGACACCACCAACGTGATGGTCACCACCCGGACCTGCAACGACCGCCGCCAGGTCTGCCGCAGGCCGGCGGTCACCCGCAGGCAGCGGCCCACCAGCACACGGTGCAGCGCCCGCGCGGCAGGACGCCAGCCGGCGGTGTGCTCGGGGGTGGGGTTCGGTGCGCTGGTCACTGTGTAGACCAGGCTATCCGGTACCCGCCTTGTAGCCCACGCCCCGCACGGTCAGGATGATTTCCGGCCGCTCCGGATCCGGCTCGATCTTGGCGCGGAGCCGCTGGACGTGCACGTTGACCAGGCGGGTGTCCGCCGCGTGCCGATAGCCCCAGACCTGCTCCAACAGGACCTCCCGGGTGAAGACCTGACGCGGCTTGCGGGCGAGCGCGACAAGCAGGTCGAACTCCAGCGGCGTCAGTTTCACCTCCTCGCCGTCCCGGCTGACGGTGTGGGCCGGCACGTCGATGGTGATCTGGTTGCCGGGCGGCCCGATGGTCAGCATCTCCGGTGCCACGTCCTCGCCCCGACGCAACCGGGCCCGCATCCGGGCCACCAGTTCCTTGGGCTTGAACGGCTTGACCACGTAGTCGTCGGCACCGGACTCCAGGCCGAGCACCACGTCGACGGTGTCGCTCTTGGCGGTCAGCATGACGATCGGCACGCCCGACTCGCCCCGGATGGCCCGCGCCACGTCGATACCGCTCATTCCAGGCAGCATCAGGTCTAGTAGCACGATATCGGGGCGACTGTCCCGGAACGCGGCCAACGCCCGTTCCCCGTCGGCGACGAACGAGGGCAGGAAGCCCTCACTGCGCAGGACGATGCCGAGCATCTCGGCGAGCGCGGGGTCGTCGTCGACCACCAGTACCCGGGCTCTCATGGGGTTTATGTTTCCATCCCCGTTCAGTTGGTGGGATCGGAGTCTGGATGGCACGGTACTGCCGGAAGAGGTGTCACCGCACGTCCCACGCGCGATATCTCCCCCGATGGCCGCATCGATGGGCCGCACGGCGGGTCCACCCGGCCCGTCGGGCCGTGTCACCATGATCCCCGGGCAGGTCGCCGCCCGCCAGCCACCATCCGCAGGAGTACGCGTGCCCGACGTCGGCCCGACCGCCGTGCTCCCCAGGCGTCCGCTCACCGTCGGTGAACTGCTCGACTCCGCCGTGCTGCTGCTGCGCTCCCAGGGGCGGGTGCTGGTCCCGGCGGGCGTCCTGCTCGCCACCGGTGAGCAACTACTGCTGTACCCGCTGCGCCGGCTCGCCGACGCCGTACCCCCGGTGTGGTGGAACGACAGCGGGTCGTTCCCGCTCTGGTGGCAACTGCTCGCGGTGGGCGCGGCCAGCGAGGCGGTGATCGTCCTGCTGCTGGGCAACCCGGCCGCGCGGGCGGCCGGCGTGGCGCTGCTGGGTCGCCGGGCCGGCGTGGGCGAACTGCTCCGCCCGGCCGGGGCCCGCTGGGGCGTCACCCTGCTGCTCGCCCCGGTGGTCGGCCTGCTGATGCTGGTCACGGCGCTGCTCGGCCCGGCCTGGCTGGTCGGCTACGGCCTGCTCGGCTCGGTCGCCGCGGCGGTGGTGCTGGACCGGACGCCCGGGGTGTCGGTGGTGGTCCGCGCGGCCCGCGTCGCGACCCGGGGCCGGGCCGCCGCCGTCCGGGTGCTCGGATACCTCGGCTGGTGGGTGCTGCGGGTCGGCCTGGCCCTCGGCCTCTTCTTCGGCGTCCAGTCGCTGCACCTGGTCGACCTGGCCGACCCGACCGTCCGGGTCGCCGCCACGATGGTCGCCTGGGCGGCGGTGAACAGCGTCGCCTACCCCGCTCTGGCCTGCCTGGACGCGGTGCTCCACCTGGACACCCGGATGCGCACCGAAGGGCTGGACATCCAGCTGGCCCGTACCCCCGCCCGGGTCCTCGCGGCCGGCCTGCCGGCGGCCGACCGGTGAGCCGGTGGTGGACGGAGTCCGTCGCCGCGCTCGGCGACGTGCTGCCGCTGCCGCTGGCGGCGCTGCTGCTGGTGCTGGCCGCCGGGCTGACCGCGCTCGCCTGGTACCACTTCCCGGCCTGGGTGCCGCGCCGACTGCCCCGGTTCCGGCTCCGGTTCCCCCGGCTCCGGTTGCCCCGGTGGCGGCGACGACGCCGGGCGCACCGGCCGGCCGCCGGCACGGCCGCTGCCGGGCTGCCCCGCCCCCGCACCGGTGACGACACCACCCCCGTCGGCCCCGGGCGGTCCCTGGCCGACCGGCTGGCCGCCGAGGGCCGGTACGCCGAGGCCGTCCGGGAGCGGCTGCGCGACATGGTCCGCCGGCTGGTCGCCGTCGGCGCGGTGGCCCCCCGCCCGGGGATGACGGTCACCGAGTTGACCGACGCGGCGGCCCGCGCCCGCCCCCAGGTCGCCCCGCCGCTGCGCGCCGCCGGGGCGATCTTCACCGAGCTGTGGTACGCCCAACGCCCGGCCGCCGCCGGACACGACCACCGGATGCGGGAACTCGCCGACGACCTGGACCGGGCGCTCGCCACCCCACCGCCGGACGGGAGCACCCCGTGACCCGACCCACCACCGCGCGACGGCACCCGGTGACCCGGTCCACCGCCCCAGCCGCGCCCCGGGATCTGCCGTGACCCGTCCCGCCACACCGCCGACCGGCGGCCCACCTGTCGCACCGCCGACCGGCAGCCCACCACCTGTCGCACCGCCGACCGGTGTACGCCCGCAGGCCGGTCCGCCGGCACCGGCCCGGCGGCGGCGACGCCGGCACCGGGTGCTCGTTCCGTTGGCGCTGGCCGCCGCACTGATCGCCGGCACCATCGGTGCGCACGCCCTGGACCAGCCCGACCCGACCGATCCCGGTTTCCTCTCCCCGGTCGCCACCGACGACGACGGTGGCAGCCGCCTGGCCGACGCGCTGCGCGCCCGGGGCGTCACCGTCCAGCGGGAGACCGACCTGCTGCCCGCGCTGCTCGCCCTCGACAGCACCGCGTCCACCCTCTTCGTCCCGGCACCGGAACTGCTGCATCCGGACACCCTCGGTGCGCTCGGCGAACTGCCGGCCGGGCGGCGGCTGGTCCTCGTCGACCCCTCCCGGCGGGTACTGGAATCGGCCGGCCTGCCGCTGGTGCCGACCGACCGTCGGTGGGCCACCCGGGCGGTCGGACCGGAGACCGACGGCCGGCCCTGCCCGCTGCCCGAGACGACCCGGGCCGGGGTCGCCGCCGCCCAGCTCCAGCGGTACGCCGCCGCACCCGGCATGCCGGTCGCCCTGGACCGCTGCTACTCCGCCGGCCTGGTCCGGCTGCCCGGCCGGGCCGAGACGGTGGTGATCGGCGCCAGCGACCCGTTCCGCAACGACCGGATCGCCGAACGGGGCAACCGGGCGCTCGGCACCGGCCTGCTCGGCGTCCACGACCGGGTGGTCTGGCTGGACCTGGACGGTCCGGCACCGGCACCGTCGTTCGGCCGTACCGACGGCAGCGGAGAACCCGCCTGGTCGCCCACCCCCGGCGGCTCCACCGAGTACGACGGCGGCGGCACCGGTGAGGGCGAGGGTCGACCGGGTGGCCCCCGTCCCTCCTCCGGCGACGACGGGTCGGGCGACCCTCCGGACCAGGCCGGTCCTCCACCACCGGCCGACCATCCGCTGCTGGACGCCTTCCCGCCCTGGTTCTGGGCGTTGCTGGTGCAGCTCGCCCTGGTCACCCTGCTGGTCGTGCTCTGGCGGGCCCGCCGACTCGGCCCGCCGGTGACCGAGCCGCTGCCGGTCGAGGTCCGCGCCGCCGAGACCGTCCTCGGCCGGGCCCGGCTCTACCAGCGGGCGCGTGCCCGGGGTCCGGCCGCCGCGACCCTGCGTACCGCCGCGCTGGACCGGCTGCGTGGCCGGCTCGGTCTGCCCGCCGCCACCGGGCCCGGGGAGCTGGCCGCCCGGGTGGCCGAGCGGGTCGGCGGCACCCCGGAGCAGATCCGCGAACTGCTCTACGGCCGGGCCCCGGAGACCGACGCCGAACTGCTGGAGCTGGCCCGGTCGCTGGACCGGCTGACCCGTACCGTGGCGGCAGCCCCCGGCCGCCCGACCGAAGGAGACCACAGGTGACCCGACCCGCCACCGCCGTCGAGCCCACAGCCGGCCCGGACGACGCCCGGGCCGCCCTGCACCGGCTGCGCACCGAGGTGGCCAAGGCGGTCGTCGGCCAGGACGCCGTGGTCACCGGCCTGGTCATCGCGCTGCTCTGCCGGGGGCACGTCCTGCTGGAGGGGGTGCCGGGGGTGGCCAAGACGCTGCTGGTCCGCACCGTCGCCACCGCCCTCGACCTGGACTCCAAGCGGGTCCAGTTCACCCCCGACCTGATGCCCGGCGACGTCACCGGTTCGCTGATCTTCGACCCGCGCACCGCCGCGTTCACCTTCCGGGAGGGGCCGGTCTTCACCAACCTGCTGCTCGCCGACGAGATCAACCGGACCCCGCCGAAGACCCAGTCGGCGTTGCTGGAGGTGATGGAGGAGCGCCAGGTGTCGGTGGAGGGCGCCCGCCGGCCGCTGCCGGACCCGTTCATCGTGGCCGCCACCCAGAACCCCGTCGAGTATGAGGGCACCTACCCCCTGCCCGAGGCGCAGCTCGACCGGTTCCTACTCAAGTTGACCGTGCCACTGCCCAACCGGGACGAGGAATTGGGCGTGCTGCGCGCCCACCACGCCGGGTTCGACCCGCGGGACCTCGGCGCGGCCGGCGTACGACCGGTGGCCGGGGCCGCCGACCTGGCCGCCGCCCGGGAGGCGGTCGGCCGGGTGCACGTGGCCGAGGCGGTGCTCGGCTACATCGTGGACCTGTGCCGGGCCACCCGGGCCACCCCGGCGCTGGAGCTGGGTGCCTCGCCCCGGGGCGCGACCGGGCTGCTGAGCACGGCGAAGGCGTGGGCCTGGCTCGCCGGCCGCGACCACGTCACCCCCGACGACGTGAAGGCCACCGCCCGCCCGACGCTGCGGCACCGGCTGCGGCTGCGCCCCGAGGTGGAGTTGGAGGGGGTCGGGGTCGACATGGTGCTCGACACGGTGCTGGCCACCGTGCCGACCCCGCGATGACCTGGCGGGCGGCCGTTCTGCTGCTGGTGGGCGTGCCCACCCTGGCGTTCTGGCCGGACCCGTTGCTCGGGGTGGCCGTGATGACCGGCGCGGTGCTGCTGCTGACCGCCGTGGACTGGGCGCTCGCCGCCCCGCTGCACGGGATCACCGTCGACCGCGAAGGTGACAGCGCCGTCCGGCTCGGCCACCCCGCGACCGTCACCCTGCGCCTGTCCAACACCTCCGGCCGTACGCTGCGCGCCCAGGTGCGCGACGGGTGGGTGCCGTCCGCCGGGGCCCGTCCGGACGTACCGCCGGGTCGGGTGTCGCGGGTCGGACCCGGCGGGGTGCTGGTGCTGCCCAGCCGGCTCACCCCCACCCGGCGCGGCGACCGGCCGGCGGTGACGGTGACGGTGCGCTCGCTCGGGCCGCTCGGGTTGGCCTTCCGGCAGCGGGCCGGTCGGCCGGTCGCCCCCGGCTGGACGCTGCGGGTGCTGCCCCGGTTCGACTCCCGGCGGCACCTGCCGGAGAAACTGTCCCGGCTGCGGGTCATCGACGGCACCCAGGTCACCCGGGGGCGGGGCCAGGGCACCGAGTTCGACACCCTGCGCGAGTACGTGGTCGGCGACGACGTCCGGTCGATCGACTGGCGGGCCAGCGCCCGCCGCTCGGACGTGCTGGTCCGCACCTGGCGGCCGGAGCGCGACCGCCGGTTGGTCTGCGTGCTGGACACCGGCCGCACCTCGGCGGTACGCGTCGGCGACGAGCCCCGGCTGGACACCGCCATCGACGCGGCGCTGCTGCTGACCGCGCTGGCCTCCCGGGCCGGCGACCGGGTCGACCTGCTCGCCGCCGACGCCGGGATCCGCGCCACGGTCACCGGCAGCGGCCAGCCGGCCCTGCTCCACCGGCTGGTGCACGCGCTCGCGCCGCTGCACCCGGCGCTCGTCGAGACCGACTTCGAGCTGATCGTCGCGGAGATCCTGCGCCGGCACCGGCGACGCAGCCTGGTGGTGCTCTTCACCGCCCTGGAGGCGGGCGCGCTCGCCGAGGGTCTGCTGCCGGTGCTGCCCCGGCTGGCCGCCCGGCACCGGGTGATCGTGGCGGCCGTGCACGACCCGGTGCTCACCACGCTGACCACCGCCCCGCCGGTACGCCCCGAGGACGCCTATGCCGCCGCGGCCGGCTGGCGGGCGCTCGCCGAACGGAACCAGGTCCGCACCGCCCTCGGCAGGTACGGCGTGACAGTGGTGGACGCCCCGGCGGCCCGGCTCGCCCCCGCCCTGGCCGACACCTACCTCCGCCTCAAGGCCCTCGGCCAGCTCTGACAGTGGGATCCCACCCTCCGACAGTGGGGAGGTCAGCGCGGGCGGTGGGTGGGGTACCAGGCGCGGGCGGGATCGGTGGAGGGCCAGAGTTCGGCCAGCCACGGGTCGGCCCGCTCGGCCGGTACGCGTCCGGCGGCGACCGCCCGGCGACCGAGCAGCACCACGTACGCCAGGAAGCCCAGCCACACCGCCGCGCCCACGCCGACCCGCAGCGCCACCGGCACCGGTGACGGGGTGACGAACGCCTCCAGCAGTGCGGAGATCGCGAAGAGCCCCACCAGGCCCACCGCGACCAGGATCGCCGAGCGGCCCGCCTCGGCGACCGCCCGGCCCCGGCCCAGGTGATCCGGCGGTGAGATCCAGGCCCAGGCGGTCTGCAACCCCACCCCGGCCGCGACGAAGACCCCGGTCAGCTCCAACAGCCCGTGCGGGGTGATCAGTCCGAAGAAGACGTCGGCCCGGCCGTAGGAGACCATCACCCCGCCCACCACGCCGACGTTCAGCGCGTTCTGCCACAGCAGGTAGAGCACCGGCACCACGAGCACCCCCGACGCCAGGCACTGGGCGGCGATCCAGGCGTTGTGGGTCCACAGGTGGAAGGCGAACGTCGGTGCCGAGAACTCGGTGTAGTAGCCGGCGAAGCCGGAGTCGACAAGGTCGGCGGCGGCCTCCTGGCCGATGAACGCGGCGGCGGTGCCGGGGTTGGCCGCGACGTACCAGATGAGGAAGCCGCTGAGCAGGCTGAACCCGGTGGCCACCGCACACCACCACGGCCAGGCCCGGTAGACCGCGCCGGGGAAGCCGACGGTGACGAACCGCCCGAGGGCGGCCCAGGACGGCCGGCGGCGGCCGGTGATCCGGGCGCGGGCCCGCAGCACCAGCTGGGAGAGCCGGCCGACCAGGGCCGGATCGGGTGCCCGGCTGCGCAGCGCCGACAGGTGGGTGGCGGTGCGCTGGTAGAGGACGATCATCTCGTCGATCTCGTCGACGTCGAGCCGGCGACGGTCGCAGTACAGCTCCAGCCGTCGCCACTCGTGGCCGTGCTCGGCGACGTACGCGTCGAGATCCACTGGTCCTCCCCCGTCCCGCGCCCATAGTGTTCACTGTCCGGGTGAGCGCGCAACCACCGGTGCCGGCCGGCGTCGGCCCGGCGGGCAGTTGGGCAGACCTCGGAGCAGCCGTCGGCCCGGCCGATCGAGGGGCGGACGCCGGGCTGGTCAGCGGCGAGGCCGTCGAGCTGGACGTCCGGGCGGCACGACTCGGTTCCCGGGTGCTGGCGCTGCTGATCGACATCGCCGGTCAACTGCTCTGCGCGGTCCTGCTGGCCCTCACGCTGACCCCGCTGGTGCTGATCCTGCTCCCCGAACCGGTGGTGGACCGCGCACTCACCGGAGCACTGGAGACGCTCGGCCTGGTGCTGGTGGTCGTCGGTTACCCGGTCGCCTGGGAACGCCTCAACCACGGCCGTACGCCCGGCAAGCTCGCGGTGGGGCTGCGGGTGGTCAGCGCCGACGGCGGTCCGGTGGAGTTGCGGCAGTCGTTGACCCGGGCGCTGGTGGGGGCGGCGGTGGAGTGGCCGGGGCTGGTGCTGCCGCTGCTGAGCTGGGTGGCCGGGGCCACGGTGATGCTGACCGACCCGCGCGGCCGACGGCTGGGCGACCTGGTGGCCGGCACCATGGTGGTGCACACCCGGACCACGCAGACCTGGCGACCGGCCCCACGGATCATCCCACCGTTGGCCGGATGGGCGGCCACCCTGGACCTGACCAGGCTCGACGACGCGCTGGCCCTGGCGGTACGGCAGTACCTGACCAGGGGCGAGCAGATCGTCGAGCCGTACCGGAGCCGGTTGGCCCGGGGGTTGTGGGGCGAGGTGGCGGCGGTGACCACCCCGACGCCGCCGCCCGGCGTACCGGAGTCGTTGCTGTTGGCGGCGGTGCTGGCGGAACGCAACAGGCGGGGTGCGCTGCGGCTGCACCGCAACCGGGCACTCACCGCCACCATCTGGTCCGACCCGAATCCGGCCCCGGCCAGCCCCGCCCCCGCCGGTCCGCCGACCACCACCGGTCAACCGACCACCCTCGGGCCGCCGACCACCACCGGTCAACCGGCCACCGCCGGGGTACGCCCTGTCGGGCCGGCGCTCCGGGCGGCATCGCCGGACCGGCCGGCCTGACCGGATCGGTGCTCAGCTGAACAGGGCGCGGCCCCACCAGTCGGCGGCGTCGCGCACCCCGGGCGGGCAGGCGAACAGGCCGCTGGAGACGTGCCGCAGGTACTCGTTCATCGAGTCGTTGCGGGCGAGCTGGGTCTGGATCGGCACGAACTGCCGGCGCGGGTCCCGCTGGTAGGCCATGAAGAACAGCCCGGCGTCGAGCCGGCCCAGCCCGTCCGACCCGTCGACGTAGTTGTAGCCGCGGCGCAGCAACCGGGCACCGTTGTTCAGGGTGGGATGGGCGAGCCGCACGTGCGAGTCGACGGCGATCACCGGCTGGCCGTCGTCGCCCTTCGCGGCGAAGTCCGGCTCGTCGAACTCGTCCCGACGGCCCAGCGGAGCGCCGCTGCCCTTGGTCCGGCCGACGATCTGTTCCTGCTCGACGAGCGAACTGCGGTCCCAGGTCTCGATCTGCATCCGGATCTTGCGGGTGACCAGGTAGGACCCGCCGGCCATCCAGTCCGTACCGTCGTCCGGGTGGGCCCAGAGCTGCTCGCGCAGCAGCCCGGCGTCCTCGGCCTTCAGGTTGGCGGTGCCGTCCTTGAAGCCGAAGAGGTTACGCGGGGTCGCCTGGTCCCGCGACGTCGACGAGGTACGCCCGAAGCCGAGCTGCGACCAGCGGACGCTGACCACGCCCATCCCGATCCGGGCCAGGTTGCGGATGGCGTGCACCGCCACCTGCGGGTCGTTGGCGCAGGCCTGCACGCACAGGTCACCACCGGAGATCTCCGGGCGCAACGCGTCCCCGGCGAAGTGCGGCAGGTCGGCCAGCGCGGCGGGCCGGCGGGCGGCGATGCCGAACCGGTCCCGGCCCTGCGCGTCGCGGAACAGCGTCGCACCGAAGCCAACGGTCAGGGTCAGCTGCGACGGGGGTAGGCCCAGCGCCTCACCGGTGTCGTCCGGCGGCGCCTCCGGCATGCCGCCGACGGCGCCGATCACCCCGGCGTCCTTCCCGCCGGTCATCCGGGCGGCGGCGGCCGTCCACTCCTGGAGCATCGCGACCAACCGGTCCCGGTCCTTGGTGATCACGTCGAAGGCGACGAAGTGCAGCCGGTCCTGGGCCGGGGTGGTGATCCCGGCCTGGTGCTCACCGTGGAACGGCACCGCCCCGGCGGCCCCGTCGTACGCGGCGGCCCGGTCACCGTCGCGGGTCAGCGCGCCCGCTCCGGCGGCCACCCCGGCGACCCCGGCGACGCCGACCCCGGCGAGGGTGATCGCCCGCCGTCGGGACAGCCGGCGCCGACCCCGGCCGGCGGTGCTGCTCTGCTCGCTCATCGACTCTCCTGGGAGGGACCGGCCACCCTCGGGCGGCGGCGACCTTGCTGACCCGTCGTCACCTGGCGACGGCGGCGGCGACCTTGCTGATCGGCTCGGCGAGGGCGTTGATGCTGTCCGACAGCTCCTTGAGCTCGGCCTTGCTCAGCTGGGTGTGCAGCTTCCAGCCGTCGCCGTCGCGGTGCTTGCCGAGCGCCGCCTCCACGTTGGCGAACTCCTTGTCGAGCTGGGCGACCAGCTCCGGGGCGCGCTGTTCCAGCGCCGGGCGCAGCGCGGCGACGGCCGCCTTGGAGCCCTCCAGGTTGGCGTTGAAATCCCAGAGGTCGGTGTGCGAATACCGCTCCTCCTCGCCGGTGATCTTGCCGCTGGCCACCTCGTCGAGCAGTGCCTTGGCCCCGTTGGCGAGCTGGAGCGGGGTGAGCTTCTCGGCGTTGGCCCGTGCCACGATCTCCTTGACGTCGGCCAGCAGCCGGTCGGCGATCGGACCGTCCTTGCTGATGTCGCCGGTGGTCCAGAGGTCCTTCTCGATGCGGTGGAAGCCGGTGAACTCCATGCCCTCCTCGACCACCTCCTCCCGACCGTCGATCTTGGGGTCGAGGTCGCCGAAGCTCTCCGCGACCGGCTCGATCCGCTCCCAGTAGGTGCGGGCCACCGGGTACAGCGCCTTGGCCTTCGGCACGTCGCCGGCCTTGACCGCGGCGACGAACTCCTCGGTCTTGGTGAGCAGGGCGGCGGTCTGGCTGGTCACGTACCGCTGGTAGCTGGCGGTGGCCTCGGTCAGCGCGGCGTCCGGGGCGACGGTCGCGGCGGTGCCGCTGACCTTCAGCGCGCCCCGGATGCCCCGGCCGCTCATCCCCGGCTTGCAGGCCGTCTCGTACGTCCCGGCGGGCAGCTCCACCCGCAGCTCCCGGCTGAGCCCGGGGGCGATGTTCTCCACCTCGCCCATCACCCGGTCACCGGCGGCATAGACGTAGAACTCGTTGACCTTGCTGCCGGAGTTGGTCACCGTGAACGTCGCCTGGCCGGCGTCCAGCTCGGTCACGTCGACCTCGCACACGCTGTCGGTGGCCTTGACCTTGACCGTGTTGCCGGTGCCGGCGTCCTGCCGGTCGTCCTTGGCACCGCAGGCGGTGACACCGGTGAGGGCCAGCGCGCCGACGGCGGCGGGCACCAGGAAACGGGTGGTACGCATGTTGCTTGTCTCCTCGCAGAGGGCGGTGGATCAGACGCGCCGCGACCCGGCCGGCTGCGCGGTGGTGTCGGGGGTGGCGGGTCGCTCGGGTGCGTCGGCCGGCACGGGCTTCGCGGGGGTCGCCGGTCGACGCAGGAACAGCACAAGCACCGGTACGGCGTACGCCACCCAGGCCACCGTCTCCAGCACGCTCGGCGCGGCGGTGATGTTGAACATGCCGGCGAGCAGGGCGGCGTACCAGGTGCTGGGGTCGAGCACACCGGTGATGTCGAAGGCCAGGTCGTTGAGGCCGGGCAGCACCCCGGCCTCCTGGAAGTCGTGCACGCCGTACTTGAGGATGCCGGCGGCAACCAGGATCAACAGCGCGCCCGTCCAGGTGAAGAACGTCGACAGGTTGATCCGCAGGGCGCTGCGGTAGATCAGGAAGCCGATCCCGACGGCGGTGGCGATGCCGCCGACCAGGGCCAGCAGCGGCCCGGAGCCGGTGCCCCCGGTCGCGCTCTGCGCCGCCGAGTAGAAGATCAGGGCGGTCTCCAGACCCTCCCGGATCACCGCGAGGAAGGCCATCCCGGCCACCGCTAGGGAACCGACGGCGAGCGCCTCGCTCAGTTTGCCGCGCAGCTCGCCGGCGATCGTCCGGGCGGCCCGGCGCATCCAGAAGATCATCCAGGTCACGAAGACCACGGCGGCCACCGAGGTGACCGCCTCGAACAGCTCCCGGTCCTCGGAGCGGGCCAGCAGCGAGGTCGAGGTGTACTCGATGAGCCAGCCGAAGAGGATCGAGAGCGCCACGGCGAGCCCGACGCCGGCCCACACCTGGGGTAGCCGGTCGCGGCGCTGCGACTTGACCAGAAAGGCGATCAGGATGCTGACGACGAGCGTCGCCTCCAGGCCCTCCCGCAGGCCGATCAGGTACGTGGCGAACATCGGTACTCCGTGTGGTGGTCAGGCATGCCTCAGGTAACTTAGGGCAGCCATACCTTCCTCCTGATCGAGGGCCACGTCAAGTCGTTCATGACAAGGTTCACCCTGGTCGGGAGCAGCGCTCGGAGAGCCTGCCGAGGGGTGTCCCACCGCCGCCCGACGTGACACGATCCCAGGTGTTCCCCAGGACAGGACGGTCATGCCCGACGCGCTGCGCAGCCCCCTCCGCCGCCCACCGGCCGGTTCGCCCGCCCCGGGTGCGCTTCACCACCGTCGGCCGGGACACCGCCGGTGAAGGGCTTCGGCCCGTGGCTGGGCGTACTCGCGCTGGTGCTCGTCCTCAACGCGCTCCGGCTGCGCCCGCTGGCCGTGGCGGTCTCCCTCGCCTGGCTCGTCTGGTGCGTGTGGACCTGGATCCGCCCGGCCCGCCGCAGACCCGACGCACCCTGACCTCGACACGAGGGAGGGGGCCGGCCATGTCGCGGTCGGCCCCCTCCCTCGTCAGGCGCGGTGCTCAGTAGCGGTAGTGCTCCGGCTTGAACGGGCCCTCCGTGGAGACGCCGAGGTAGGCGGCCTGCTCCTTGGTCAGCTCGGTCAGCCGGGCGCCCAGCGCACCCAGGTGCAGCCGGGCGACCTTCTCGTCCAGGTGCTTGGGGAGCACGTAGACGCCGGTCGGGTACTCGTCGGTCTTGGTGAACAGCTCGATCTGCGCGATCGTCTGGTTGGCGAACGAGTTCGACATCACGAAGCTCGGGTGACCGGTGGCGTTGCCCAGGTTCAGCAGGCGGCCCTCGGAGAGCACGATGATGGCGTGACCGTCGTCGAAGCGCCACACGTCGACCTGCGGCTTGATGTTCTCCCGGGTGACGTCCGAGCGCTTCATCAGGCCGGCCATGTCGATCTCGTTGTCGAAGTGGCCGATGTTGCCCACGATGGCCTGGTGCTTCATCCGGGCCATGTGCTCGTTGGTGATCACGTCGAAGCAGCCGGTCGCGGTGATGAAGATGTCGGCCTGCTCGACCACGTCCTCCAGGGTGGCGACCTGGTAGCCGTCCATCGCCGCCTGGAGGGCGCAGATCGGGTCGACCTCGGTCACCACGACCCGGGCGCCCTGGCCGCGCAGCGACTCGGCGCAGCCCTTGCCCACGTCGCCGTAGCCGAGCACGACTGCCATCTTGCCGCCGATCAGCACGTCGGTGGCCCGGTTGATGCCGTCGATCAGCGAGTGCCGACAGCCGTACTTGTTGTCGAACTTGCTCTTGGTCACCGAGTCGTTCACGTTGATCGCCGGGAAGAGCAGGGTGCCGGCCCGGTGCATCTCGTAGAGCCGGTGCACGCCGGTGGTGGTCTCCTCGGTGACGCCCTTGATGCCGGCGGCGATCCGGGTCCACCGCTGGTTGTCCTCGGCGAGGCTGCGGTGCAGCACCTCGAGGATGACCGCGAACTCCTCGGAGTCGGCGGACTCGACAGGCGGGACGACCCCGGCCTTCTCGAACTCGACGCCCTTGTGGACCAGCAGGGTGGCGTCACCGCCGTCGTCCAGGATCATGTTCGGGCCCTGGCCGTCCGGCCAGGCGAGCACCTGCTCGGTGCACCACCAGTACTCCTGGAGGCTCTCGCCCTTCCAGGCGTAGACCGGGACGCCGGCCGGTGCCTCGGGGGTGCCCTCGGGGCCGACCACGATGGCCGCGGCGGCGTGGTCCTGGGTGGAGAAGATGTTGCAGGACGCCCAGCGGACCTGCGCGCCGAGGGCGACCAGGGTCTCGATCAGGACGGCCGTCTGGATGGTCATGTGCAGCGAACCGGTGATCCGGGCGCCGGCGAGCGGCTGGGCGTCGGCGAATTCACGGCGGATCGCCATCAGGCCGGGCATCTCGTGCTCGGCGAGGCGGATCTCCTTGCGCCCGAACTCGGCGAGCGACAGATCCGCCACCTTGTAGTCGCCCTCGGCGAGGGCGCTCGGCCGGGCGTCGCTGGATGACGCCGGGAGGGTGCTGGTCATGAAGGCTCCTGTCGAACGATGGCTGCGCAACCATCCACCTTACGCGCGCAGCCGAGGGATGCACGGCGGGCCGTCCCCGGAACGACGCACGGCGGTGGGTGCCGGACAGCGCACGGGACGGTCGGTGCCCGGACAGCGCGCGGGGCGGCCGGCGTCGGACGGAAACTCCGCCCACCTGCCGACCGCCCCGTGCATCCCCCCGGTTTGGTTCCCCCGCGCGCCGCCGGACCTTCGTCACGACAACGCTGCGCACACATGAAGTTACCCTAAGCCATGGCGCTATCACGCCAATTCCGGAAAGTCGGATTTGTGGCGTGTCGGGGTTTCTATGATTTTTCGCTGCCGACAACGATCTGACCGCCCCGCCCCGCTGCGGGCTGCGGGCTGTCTGTACCGTCAGGCGCCGCAGGTGGCGACGAACGCCTCACCCGTACCTGAGACGACCAGGGTCGTCGCGGTGGCCGCGCCCACGGCGGCCTGTCCCGGCCCGAGCGTCACCGCGCCGGCCCCGTCGTCCACCGCGACCCTGCCCCGGTGGCAGAGCACCACCCGGGGGCCCGGCAGCGGCAACCGCACCTGCGGCCCGGCCGCGTCCACAGTCACCCGGTGCAGCGCGAACTCGTCCACCGGCACCGGCCAGCGCACCACGCCGGGCATGACCGGACAGGCGACGACCACCGGATCGTCGAGCACCTCGAAACGCAGCACCCGCAGCAACTCGTCGACGTCCACGTGCTTCGGGGTGAGCCCGCCACGCAGCACGTTGTCACTGGCCGCCATGATCTCCACCCCGGTGCCGTGCAGGTAGGCGTGCAGGTTGCCGGCCGGCATCCAGATCGCCTCCCCCGGCGTCAGCCGCACATGGTGCAGCAGCAACGCCACGAGCACCCCCGGGTCGGCCGGGTAGCGGGCCGACAACTCCCGGGCCAGTTCCGCATCCGGCCCGGCGACGTCCGCCGTGCGCACCGCGTCGATCAGCCCGGCACGGTCCACGTCCGGCCAGCTCAGCAGCGCGCGTACGGCCTCCCTCAGCCCCGCCGGCCCGGCCCGCAACGCGGCCACCACCGGCGACAACTCCGGTACGCCGAACCCGGCCAACGCCGTCGCCGACACCCCCGGGTCACGGAACCCGCAGAGCGCGTCGAACGGTGTCAACGCGACAAGCAACTCCGGCTTGTGGTACGGATCGACGTAGTTGCGCGGCCCCTCCGCCCGGCCCGCCTCGGCCGCGTGCCCGCCCCGGGCCTGCTCGGCCGCGTAGCCGGCGCGGGCCTGCTCGGCGTCCGGGTGGGCCTGGAGACTCAGCGGGGCGTCCGCGGCGAGCACCTTCACCAGGAACGGCAGTCGGGTGCCGAACCGGCCGACCAGCCGGTCGCCGAGCCAGTGACCCGGCTCGGCGACCAGCAGGTCGGTCAGGTTCACCCGCTCGCCGCCGCGGTCGACCGTGGCCGGGCCGCCCGGGTGGGCGCCCAGCCACAGTTCCGCCTCCGGGCCGGCGCTGGGCACCGGTCGCCCCTGCAGCTCGGCGATCGCGGAGCGGGATCCCCAGGCGTAGTCGCGGATCGACCCGTGCAGCAGTTCCACGGTCAGCCTCCGGCCCGACCGGCCACCTCGTCCGACTCGGTCGCCGGGGATACCACCGCGGTCGGCGCGGCCGTTCCGGTGCCCGCCCGCTCGGCGGCGACGCTGTAGATGTCCGGCTCCAGGTAGATCACCCGGGCGATCGGCACGGCCGCGCGGATCCGCGCCTCGACCGCGTTGATCCCCCTGGCCAGCTCCTCGGCGCTCTCACACGCCGGGACGCCGATCTTGGCGGCCACCATCAGCTCCTCCGGGCCGAGGTAGAGCGTCTTCATGTGGATGATCCGCTCGACCTCCGGGCCGCCGGTGACGGCCCGCTCGATGGTCGCCAGGTCGCCCGGGTCGGCACCCTCACCGAGCAGCAGGCTCTTCGTCTCGATCGCCAGCACGATCGCGATGATCACCAGCAGTACACCGATCATCGCGGTGCCGGCGGCGTCCCACATGCCGTTGCCGGTGATCAGCGTGAGCCCCACGCCGAACAACGCGAGCACCAGACCGACCAGCGCGCCGAAGTCCTCCAGCAGCACCACCGGCAGCTCCGGCGCCTTCGCCCGGCGGATGAAGTTCACCCAGGACTGGTTGCCCCGGGTGTGGTTGGACTCCTTGATCGCGGTACGGAACGAGAAGCCCTCCATCACGATGGCGGCCAGCAGCACCGTCACCGGCACCCACTGCCACGCGGTGATCGGGTGCGGGTCGGACGCCTTGTGCCACGCCTCGTAGAGCGCGAAGAGACCACCGAGGCTGAACAGCACGATCGACACGATGAACGCGTAGATGTAGCGCTCCCGGCCGTACCCGAAGGGGTGCTCCGGGGTGGCCGCCCGCTTGGCCCGCTTGCCACCGAGCAGCAGCAGCGCCTGGTTGCCCGAGTCGGCCACCGAGTGGATCGACTCCGCCAGCATCGACGAAGAGCTCGTCAGCAGGAACGCGATGAACTTGGTGATCGCGATGCCGACGTTCGCCAGCAGGGCGGCGATGATCGCCTTGGTCCCGCCGTTCGCGCTCACGCCGCCACCCCGCCGCGCGACGCGGCGACGTGGGACGCCGCACTCCTGAGCCCGATGGCGCGGTCCCTGCGTCCGTTCACTGGTTCGACAGCTCCTTCATCTCGGTGACGGCCGGAACGGCCATCGGGTCCAGCCCATGGGCCAGGGCCAGATAGATCGACGCGAAGTCGGGCACCGCGATGAGCGAGGCGAGCCGTTCCAGCGCGGAACCACCCTCGGCGGTGACCACGTCGCAGCGCACGCCGCGCCGCTCCGCGAGGGTCTGTACCGCGTCGGCGCGGCGCTCCTCGACGGCGAGCGGCTCGTCGGTGTCGTCGTCGGCGTTGAGGCCACCGTCGCGCAGCAGCACCAGCCGCAACCGGGTCGGGTCGGGCTCGGCCTCGTCCGCGTCGGCGAAGATGTCCCGGGTCGACTCCACCAGGCCGCCGAAGACGCCGTCGAGCAGGCCGACCCGGCCCCGGCCGGCCTCACCCAACGCCCCGGTGACCACCGGGTAGCGGGCGTTGGCCGACAGCGTGTCGCCGAACCGGCGGGCCGCCACGGTGGCCAGCGGGGACGAACCCCAGACGATCGGGATCGACCCGGCCAGCCCCAGGGCCAGCGACTTCGCCGGGTTGACGAAGGACTCGGCGGTCGACCGGCACCGGTCGGCGTCGGCGTCCAGCCGGGCCGCCGTCTCGGCCAGATCCGCCTCGTTGACCTTCACCAGGCCGAGCGTACGGGCGGCGAGCAGAACCGGCACGGTGAGCGCCCAGAGGCTGGCGCGGGCCGGGGCGCGACGGGGCACCGGGATGAACGGTGCCCTGGCCCGTTCGGCCACCGACTGCAACTGCGAGTCGGGGGCGCCGACCGCGACCAGCCGGGCACCCCGGCGGTGCGCGGCCTCGGCGGCACCCAACGCCTCCGGGCTGCGACCGGACGCGCTGACCGCGATCACCACGTCGGCCGCGCCGACCCAGCCGGGCACCCCGGCGCTGCGATGCGGGATGACCGGCACCGGGCAGCGCGGCCCGGCGACCGTGGCGAGCACGTCCCCGGTACGCCCGGCGGTGCCGATGCCGGCGATGACTACCGCCCGGGGGCGGCCCTCGTCCTCCAGCAGCGCCAGGTTGGCCTCGGCGGCCAGCGCGGCGGACTCCCGCACCTGGGCCCCGGCCGAGGCGGTGAAGCGCAGCATGCCACCCGGGTCGTGGCTGGCGACCGCGTCCGGGTCGTCAAGCATCGATTCGTTGGCCACCCGCCGGCCACTGACGCCGGCCGTTCCGTCCATCACCGCTGCGCCTCCGGCCCGCCGCGCGCCTCGTCCAGCAGCAGCACCGGCACGTCGTCACGCACCTCGAAGATGCGACCGCACTGCGTGCAGGTGAGGGTCTGGGCCTGAGCGTCGTAGTCCAGCGGTGCGTGGTGTGTGTCCGGGCAGGCGAGGATCTCGAGCAACTGCGGGTCCAGGGCCACGGCGCGGCTCCTTCCACGTGTGTGGTCTGTGCCGGTCGGCGGTGCCGACCGGCGGAGGGGATCTTATCGGCGAACCCGTTCCAGCACCTCGTCGCGCAGCGAGGTCATCCGCTCCTCGGTCGGGCCCTCCACGTTGAGTCGCAGCAGCGGCTCGGTGTTGGAGGCGCGCAGGTTGAACCAGGCACCGTCGGGGAAGCGCAGGGTGAGCCCGTCCAGCTCGTCGGCCTCCGCCTGCGGGTACGCGGCGCGCACCTCGGCCACCCGGGCGGCCTGGTCGGTCACCGTGGAGTTGATCTCGCCGGAGGCGACGTACCGTTCGTAGACGCTGGCCAGCAGCGACAGTGGCTGGGACTGCTCGCCCAGCGCGGCCAGGGTGTGCATGGCGGCGAGCATGCCGGTGTCGGCGAACCAGAAGTCCCGGAAGTAGTAGTGCGCGGAGTGCTCACCGCCGAAGATCGCGTTGGTGCGCGCCATCTCGGCCTTGATGAAGGAGTGGCCGACCCGGGCCACCACCGGCACGCCCCCGTGCTCCCGGATGATCTCCGGCACCGCCCGGGAGGTGATCAGGTTGTGGATCACCGTGGAGCCCGGGTGCTTGGCCAGCTCGCGGGCGGCGACCAGGGCGGTGATCGCCGACGGGGAGACCGGCTCACCCCGCTCGTCGACCACGAAGCAGCGGTCGGCGTCGCCGTCGAAGGCCAGGCCGAGATCGGCGGAGTGCGCCACCACCGCGCGCTGGAGGTCGACCAGGTTCTTCGGATCGAGCGGGTTGGCCTCGTGGTTCGGAAAGGTGCCGTCCAACTCGAAGTAGAGCGGCACGATCTCCAGCGGCAGCGCCGGCAACGCCGCGTCGCCGAGCACGCTCGGCACCGTGTAGCCGCCCATCCCGTTGCCCGCGTCCACCACCACCTTGAGCGGGCGGATGGTCGACAGATCGACCAGCTTGCGCAGGTGGGCCGCGTAGTCGGGGAGCAGGTCGCGCCGGTCGACCGGGGCCGGCGACGCGGCGGGCGGCCGGGTGCCGGCGTCCAGCAGTGCCTGGGCCCGGACCCGGATGTCGGCAAGACCGCTGTCCTGACCGATCGGGCGGGCACCGGAGCGGCACATCTTGATGCCGTTGTACTGCGCCGGGTTGTGACTGGCGGTGAACATCGCCCCGGGCAGGCCCAGCGCGCCGGAGGCGTAGTAGAGCAGGTCGGTGGAGGCCAGCCCCAACTCGATCACGGCCCGCCCCTCGGCCCGTACGCCGACGGCGAAGGCGGCGGCCAGCCCCGGGCCGGTGGCCCGCATGTCGTGCGCGACCAGCACGGCGTCGCCCGGCTCCCCGGACTCGTTGAGCACCTGGGTGAGGGCGGCACCGAGCGCCTCGGCGGCCCGCTCGTCCCACTGGTCGGGCACCGTCCCCCGGACGTCGTACGCCTTCACGATCTGGGACAGGTCAGACACCGGTTTCAGCTCCTCGGCAGGGGTCGTCAACGACCCTGAGCGTATCGGAGCGGTGGCGTCCACCCCCTCCTAGCCGGGGAGCTGGGGCGTGATCGCCGTCGGGTCACCACCGGTCGAGGGCACCGAGGCCGGTCGGCCCTGGGCTGGCGGGGCCGAGACCGGACCGCCCTGAGCGGGCGGGGCCGAGGACGGCGCGGTGGACGACGGGCGGGCACCGTACACCCCGCCGGCCGGGCGCGGGGTGGGTGTCACGGCCGGGTAGGTGCCGGGCGCCCCGTACAGACCGCCGGGGCGGGTCGGCGCGGACGGCGGCCCGCCGTCGGGGCGAACCGGCGCGGACGACGACCGCTGTCCCCCGTACACCTGGCCGGATGGCGTCGGTGCCGGGCCTGGCACCACGCCCCCGGAGCGGTAGGTGGTCGGACCCGGGTTGCGGGGTTGCGGCAGGGCCGGAAAGTCACCCGGGTCGGCGTGGCCAAGATCGGCACGGGCCGTGTCGGCGTGGGCGGTGTCGGCACGGGCCCGGTCGGCGCGGGACCGGAAGATCAGCAGGGCGATGAGCCCGGCGCCCAGGATCACCAGGGCGATGCCGGCAAACATGATCATGGATCCTCCGGAGGTCTCTGCGGCGGCGCTGGCTCGGCCGGCGGGCGGGGCGGCGAGCACGGCCTGGGTGGTCGCCGGCTCGGTCGCGGGGATGGTCGCGTCGGGGGTGGGGGTGGAGGTGGGCTTCCTGGTCGGGGTGGGACTCGGGGTCGGGGTGGAGGCGGCCCGCCCGCCGACCCTGGACGTGTCGGCGCCCCGGCCGATCAGTCGGCCGACCGCCGTCGTCGCCTCACCGACCACCTCCAGTCGACCCGCGGGCGCCCCGGCCAGGAACGCCACCCGGTAACGGACGGTGCTGCTCTTCCCCTTGCACAACGCCGACTCCGCCGGCGAGGTACGGGAGACCCGCACCACGCCACCGTCACCGGAGACGGGCACGGCGGACCAGCGCCCCCCGACATTCACCTCTACCCGCACCTGATCTGCGGTAACCCCGGTGAGGCTCAGCCCCAGACCGGTGCGCAGCAGGACGCACCCGTCGGTGCGCTTGCGCACCTCGATCGAGACCCCGCCCGGAGAGCCGCCGGCGGCGAAACCACCCGGGGCCCGGACCCGCACCCGGTCCGCGTCCGCGTACGCGGGGAGCGCGCCGACCGCCACCAGGCCACTGAGCAGCGCGCCGATGGTCACCACCCGCGCCGCCTGTCGACGCACGGACATCTCCCACCTCACCATCCCGCCCCGGCGGCGGCCGCCGGTCAGGGTACTACCAGGTCAACAGGGCACCCGTCGACAGCGCGCCCCGCATGTGTGCCGCATTACCCTCCTCGGGAGGCGGCACCGAAGCCGTCGCCGATGCGGTGCGGGACCGCGGGCATCGGTGACGCTCGACCCGTCGCCGGGTGGCTGCCGTGTCCGCTCAGCCGGTGCGGGCGGGACCGGTGGCGGTGGCGAGGGTGTCGCGGCAGAGCCGGTCCGCGGTACGGGTGGTCTCCGGCAGCCGGTACCGCGGCGTCAACGCGAGCACCTGGTCCACCGCGTTGTCCAGACTCATCCCATGCCCGACGCTGACGAAGACCGGCCGCACCCCGTCCCGGGTACGCAGCACCCGTCCGACCACCTCACCGGCGTCGACCAGTGGGGCATCGTCCCCCCGGCGTGGACCCGGCCCGGCCCACTCGCCGACCAGCGGGGTCTTGCCCACCCCGATCGCCGGGAGCCCGGTCACCACGCCCAGGTGACAGGCCAACCCGAAACGACGCGGGTGGGCCAGCCCGTGCCCGTCACAGACCAGCAGCTCGGGACGGGTCGTCAGCCGGTCAAGAGCGGCCAGCAACGCCGGCAGCTCCCGGAAGGCGAACAGCCCCGGCACGTACCCGAAGGAGGGCCGGCCGACACTGACCGCCTTGTCCACCACCTCCAGGGTCGCGGCGTCGAGCACGGTCACGGCTGCGGCAAGCAGGTCACCATCCTCCGCGTACGCCACGTCGAGGCCGGCCACCGTCGCGGGCCGACGGGGACCCGGCCCGACCAGGTCCGCGCGGGGCCGCAACCGATCCTGTACGGCCACCGCCTCGGCGACCGTCAACTCCTGCGGCCCGGTGCCGTGGTGTCGCTCCGGCCGCCGGGCCGGCTCAGCTCGGCCCACCGTCGCGCCCGTCCTGCTCTTCCTTCTTCCTGTCGAAGGCACCGAAGGCGACGGCGAAGGCGATGCCGATGGAGATCCCGAACGCCACGCCGACGGCGTCCTGGAACAGGATCCATCCGACGATGACGCCGATGACCAGGCCAGACACCCAGGCGGTGGTCCGACGTGTCTTGGCAGCGGGGTCCGTCATCGCTTCATCCTATGTGAACACCGCAAATCACCCTTTTCACCAGCAGACCATCGTCGCCTTCAACCGCCTCAGACATGGCATCCCGGACAGGCATGCGACCCCGGCATCCACCCTCACCGCCCAGCGCACGTCTAGCGACTCGCCCTTGGAGCAGGGAGCTATCGCCCGGCTGTCTGCTCGAAAATGAGTTCGATCGTCTCGTCGTCCGGGAGGATCTGCCCACCCGTCACTTCCTCCGCAGCGCGATCGGCAGCCGCCCGGTCCACCTCTCGGTAACGATCGAAGTTCCGATGGTCATCGAGGAATCGCGTGACGAGTTCCGGGTTGTACACCCATGAGCGGCGTCGGTGATCCCACAGCAAGGCATGCCCCCTGGCCGGATCGGTCACGAACACCCCGACCGGCTCGGTCGCTTCGGCACTACGGCACAGAACGTAATAGCTCAGCACTCCGACGCTCCAGTTGATGTTCCAGTTCGGGAGATACAGGGAAGTCCTGCGCCGTCAGCCCGAACCGCGCGGCGACACCGGCGAAGTCCCGCCCAGCCGCCCGGAGCGATTCGACATATGACCACCAGACGCTCCTGTTGAGGTGAATCCACTTCGCGAAGCTCGCATCCTTCGCCGAGAAGGAGTCCGCAAGGTGAGCGGGCACCTCGGCCGGCATCCCGTTGCGACGGTTGATCGCCAGCATCTCGAGGAATGCCTCGACCCGTCGCGCCGGAGACTGGGTCGTACGACGCAGCACCTCGTATGCGTGATGTGTCTCCAACCATGCGGCCCGGGACGACTGGCTGTGCACCTGCAACTCGAAGAGTTGCCCCTCCGGGGAGCGGACGGTGCAGTTGAAACCGTAGAACCGATTCCCCGTACGCCAGAAATTCTTGCAGGAGCGTTCGTCAACCGTGAACCCGGCGTGGGTCAGCTCCGCCAGGGTGCTGCGCACCGCCCGCTCATACGACTCCGCCTCCGACACTACGAAGCAGAATCGGAGAACGTCGTTGACCTCACCACTGAATTCCTCGACCGAGACGCCGACCGCACTCGCCTCGTCGAGAAACTTGCGGGCCAGGGACGACTGACTCTTCACCCGGAACTCCTGGTCACGCAGTTCGATCGCGCCATCCACTCCCAGTGCTCCGGCCACCCGCTCCGCAACGTGGCCGAGGGCGTTCTCCACTTTGTCGGCGACCATCGACGCCTGCTCGTACAGCCCGTCAAGCACGCGACGCTCATCAGCGGAGAGCTCAGCCAGCACACCGGCGGGTTCCCCGCCTCGGCCGGCAGGTGCCGGCGGTCGCTCGGGGTTCCCGCCCGCTGGTCCCACCTGCTCGGCAGATCCATGCCCGTCGAGCAGGTGCATCCGGTTGAGGTACGGGTCGCCGTACCCCTGTTCGTCGTCGGGTGCCGGCGGGTGGTCGGGCAGGTCGGGATGGACGCTGAACCGCCCCCGGGCCAGTCCGCCCAACGGCATCGGTCGGCCGTCACCGCCGAGGATCAACGCGTCGACGCCGACGACGTTGTCGGGGTGCCGCCGACCGGCATGTGCATAGAGCGGACGGTCGTGCACCGCTCCCGACTGCGGGTCGAGGTAGAGCACCGTGCCGTTCTGGTTGAGCGCCACCCAGGCGTGCGAGCCGCCGTCCTCCCACTCGGTGATCAGGAAGGCGTAGCTGCCGTGACCGCCGAGGACGAGCTGGTCGTGCAGGTTGCGGTAGCCCCGCTCGACGGACCGGCGCAGGGCTGCCGGCCCGGGTGTACCGCCCTCGTCGACGGCGAACAGCTTCTGGAACCGTCCGCCGGTGACTTCCTCGACCCGGCCGGGTCCGCCGGTCTCGCCATTGACCGGACGCCGGACGTCGCCCTGCAGATATCCGTCGAAGGTACGAGGCGCGGCAACCCTGGGCCGACCGTGCAGCCACGTCTCGTACAGGGACAGGGTGCAGTCACAGGCAGTTGATGCCCCGGGTCGGATCGGCCTGTGGCCCACCGTCGTTGGCCAGCGCGAACCACCCGCCCTGCCGGGGGTCTGCGGTACGCACCACGCTGCCGTCCGGATGCCGGGGCAACTGCCGTTCGAGGTCGGTCTGGTGCAGGGCGAGCGGAGGACGCAGTCCACCGACCTCCCCGTACCGGCGGGAGCGGTCGATGGGCGGCGGATCGTCGTCACCGCTCAGCGCCGACCGGTCACCCGTCTCGACCGCACCCCTCGCCAACTCGGCAACATCGTCGTTGATGCGGTGGAAGTCATCAGGATCCTCGACGAACACTGCCTCCGGGACTACCTGACCGGTGAGGATCTGTGCAGCCAGATCCTGTTGTCTGTAGGCCTCGCGCTGTGCCTGGTCGGCAATTCCTCGGAACCAGTTGGCTAGGGCAGAGCGACCCTCGCGCTGAAGTTCAAACGCCTGGCGGGCAGCACGTCTGGCTACTGTCTCTCGGCGGTGGGCTGCACTCTTGCGGCGGGCTGCCGCGTCCGTTCTCCGCCGGTCCTCGAACCAGTGCCGCTGCGACTCGAAGTAACCCTGGTAGCGACGCCGTTCGAGCGCTTCCCGTTCCGCCGCCCACTTGGCGGCGTACCACTGCGGTGTTCTCGGGCGGGGTGGCCCGTCGCCTGCGGACGGTGTAGAGGCGATCGGCTCGGGAGCGGGCGAGAGGACGGGAGCGGGCGAGACGACCGGGGCCGGTGCCAGCGCCTCCAGGAGCGGGAACCGCCTGGCACCCTGTCGGTCGACGTCGCTGTCGTCGATGCCCGGTGGACCCGGGTCGCGGGCGGTCGGCGGGGTGTGCGGCCCCGCGACCGGTGCGCCGCCGTGGTTCGGGGGACCCGACGTCGGTCCGCCCGCTGTCGTCACGGTCGCGGCCGCACCGGCCTGTGCGGTGTCGGCACCGGGCGGTGCGGTGACCGCAGCGGTCGTCGTCGTGACCGTCTCGACGGGCCGACCTGCCAGGGGTGGGGAGGCTGGCTGATCCGCCAGGGGTGGGGAGGCCAACTGATCCGCGGTGGCCGATGACAGAGTGGGGCTGGACGCCACCGACTCGACGACGGCCGGCGGTGCGGCAGCATCGGCGGAGAGGTGGGCGGCCGGCCCGGGTGGAGGCGGATATGCCGCCGGGGCGGGTTCCGCCTGCCTGTCGAACTGGCCGAGGGCGGTGGCGCGACCGTGGTCGGTCGTCACCGGCAGATCGTGTGGTAACGGCGTCTCGACACCAGCGCCGGGTCCGCCACCGGTCCCGACGACCGACCCGGCCGCCACCGCCTGTCCCGGCCCGGACGCGCCGACAGACGGCGTTGTCTGGTCACCCACGGCCGGAGGCGGCAGTGGTGGGGCCGGAAGACAGGCGGGCAATGGGGATGCATCGGTCAGTGAGCGCAGCCGGGCGTGCAGCGCGGCGTCCGCCTGCCCGGTCGCCGACCCGCTGACTCCGGAGACGGCGGCCCGGGTCGCATCCTCCAGCGACATCGCTCCCTGGCCGGTGACCAGGCCCGCCGCGCCCTCCGCCAGCACCTCACCGGTCATCTCTCGGCCGAAGTGCTCGCCGATCCGGGCCGCCCGGCCGGTGGCGTGCCGTCCCAGACCCGCCAGCGGCGCAACCGCGCCACCGGCCAGCCCACCGAGCGCCGACGCACCGAGGTCGGCCAGGTCGAGGCCGTGCCGGCGACCGGCGGAATTCTGGTACGCCTGCGTCGCCAGACTGACGCCGGCCTCCTGCCCGGCCTCGAACAGACCCCCCTTGACCGCCTGCCTGCCGAGCCCGCGCACTCCGCCCCTGGCCACCTCCTTGACGGCCCGCTCGCCCGCTTCCTTGAGCCCCTGCCGGAGCGCCTTGTCGGCCAGTCGCGCCATCAGCCGACGGAAGATGTTCTGGATCACGAGTCGGCTGGCGGTGACCGCCGCACCCGCGGCCGGGGAGGCGGCCCCGGCGGTGAGCGCGGCGGCGACGGCGAGGGCGAGCAACTCGACGACCAGGAGACCGAGCTCGATCCACACTTCGATCTTGGCGGCCTCGATGTCGCAGCCGCACTCCTCGACCAGCCGCCCCAGGTCGGTGCTGGCCGCGAGCAGCACCGGCAACGGGGCTTCGTCCCCCTCCGCCAGCCGCCGCCAGGCCGCCTCGAACGCCTCCGGGACCGCTCCCACCCCGCCGTATCCGCTGCGGACCTCGGTGGCGGCGGTGATCGCGTCGTCGCGCGGGCCGGCCAGGGCACCCGCCACGGCGTACCACTTGTCGGCGAGGTCCCAGACGGCGCGTTCGTTTCCCTCCGGCCATTCCACGCCGACCACCCAGTCGAGCGCCTCGTAGGCCCAACCCGGCAGGTCCCACGGGCTGTATTCGAGGGGGTGCGGAATCGGGCTCGGTAGCACGCTCAAGGCTTCCCCTGCAGGTCAGCGCCGGCGGTCGCGCGGGTCGACCACCCCGTCGAGGCGTCGGCCGCTCGCTTCGTCGGTCCGCACGTCGGCGTCGACCGAGCTGACCACGTCGGTGCCGAGCCTCTCCAGCGACCGGCCGAGCCCCGCCCAGGCGCGCAGCAACGTCTCTTCGTAGGACCGGTAGTTCTTCTCGAAGGCGGCGCCGATGTCGTCGCGACCCCACGGGCGGATAGCGCTCGCCGCCGCGATCTCCCCACCGTGGGCGGCGCGGCGGGCAGACATCGATTCACCGGCCAGGTGCAGGTCGGTGCCGCCCCGGCGGGCCCGGCCCGGGTCGAGCCAGAGCTGCCCGTCACCCATGCCGCTCCCCCTCCCGCCGGAGGACCGCGTCGGCCCGCCCGAGCAGCGCGCCGAAGTCGCCCGTACGCAGGAACTCCACCGACCCCGAGCCGGCCGGCAGGTGCGTGGCCACCAGTTCCTGGGTTGCCCGGCTGGCACGGGCGCAGGCCCGGTGCACGGTCGTGGTGATCTTCCGGCTCAGCGCCTGGTGGTCGCGGTCGTGATAGACGGCACCGGTCAGCTCCACCGAGATCAGCTCACCCCGGGCACCCACCGTCGCGGTGACCTGGCCGTCGTCCGAACGCTCGGTGATCCGCAGCGCGGCCAGCTCGGACCGGAGATCGTCCACGCCGGACCGCAACCGCTGGTATTGGCCGTACACCTCGTCGAACCGCGCCCGGAGCGCCTGGTTCGCATCGCGGTCCACCTTCTCGGCCAAGGCCACCCTCCCCGGTCACCGTCAGTCAGGCGAACCATACCGGGCGCCACGAATCCGTGGGGTCCGGTACTTTCGGGCGGTGATCGATCGCCAGCAGGCCGAGCAGCTCGCCGACGTGTGGGCCCGGCGTGACTCGCAGCGCCTCGGCTACGAATGCCGGGCCACGCTCGACGAGTTCGACCTCGGCTACGTGATCAGGTCGACCGTCGACCGCGCGGTCGACACGAACCCCGGCGACCTGCCGACCACCGTCGTCGACAAGGAGACCGGGGAGGTCACCACCTGGCCGCGGGTGCCGGCGGCCGTGGTGCAGCAGATGTACCGCCGCAGCCGACCGGCCGGCGTGCCCGCGCCCCGGACCGTCGACCCGGCCAGCCTGCTGTTGCGCGAGATCCGCCGGCTGCCGACACCCGCCACGGTCGCGCACCTGACCGTCGACGGCCGCACCTACGTCGGCCACGGCGCCAAGGGCGACGTGGAGCTACGCCACCACCCGCTGGTCCGGGCATACCTGGACGAACTGCCCCCGGGCCACCTTGTCCGCGGCGGCGACCGGCATGCCGAGCTGATCGTCGTCTCCGACCTCCTCCACGAGTACGACCACCGCCGCGCCGCCGCCGGCCAGCCCTCGCTGACCATGCCCGAGGCGGAGTCGCTGCTCCTGGCCACCGGAGTGGACGTGTTCCTGGTCCGCGAACCCGGCGACCCGAACGCCGGCCCGGCGGAACGCCCGTGCGACTCCTGCCTCAACTTCCTGGTGCACTTCGCGGTCGTCGGCTGGTCGGAGCTCGCATTCACCAGGCAATGGCGACCAGGCCGACAAGCCGCCCCCGAGCCGGGGCGCTTCCCGCCCGAGGTCGCCGATGCGCTGGTGAGTGCCGGCTGGCGGCCCGGCTTCGGCGACGACGGGCTTGCCGAGGAGGCGATCACGGAGACGCGGGAGATCTCCAGCCGACACCCCGCCCTCGATGCCGCGCTGGACGCCCTCACCAAGTTCCCAGGGCTCGCCTCCGGTCGGCGTGGTCCGGGTCGGCAGGTGTGGATATCGCGGTTCTCCATCGACCCCGTGCACGCCGCGTACACCGTCGACACGCTGGCGGACTTCGGTGCCGTGCTCGGCGTGCGGCTCTTTCCGATCGGGGCGCAGCACCCGGACGGCATCCTGGCCGTCGACGAGCACGGCCGGGTCTTCGCGTTGGACCAGGCCGGTGAGTGGTTCCTCGGCGACGACGTCGACGCCGCGCTGACCACCCTGCTCCTCGGCCTCACCCCGCCCCGGGTCCGGGACGACGGCACCTGGTGAAACGGCTGTGCCGGGCCCACAGCTGCACCCCGGTCAGCGCATCGGCAGCGTAGACGACCCGGGGTCGCACGGAAACAGTCGCTCAAGCCCTTGTCTGCCGCGAATTCAGTAGCCAAGATGGCAGTCAGACTGCGATTACCTCCGCTGACCCGACCCTCAGCCACCCTGGAGCGACCTCACCATGAGCGACCAGCAGCAGCTGCGCAACTTCGTCGACGGTGCGTACGTCGACCCGGTGGACGGCGGGTACGCCGACCTGATCGACCCCTGCACCGGTGACGTCTTCGCCCAGGCACCGGTCTCCGGAGCGGCGGACGTGGACGCGGCGATGCGGGCCGCCGCCACCGCCTTCGAGACCTGGCGGGACACCACCCCGGCGGAGCGGCAGCGGGCGATGCTGAAGCTCGCCGACGCGGTGGAGTCCCGGGCCGCCGAGCTGGTCGACGCGGAGGTGCGCAACACCGGCAAGCCGCGTCAGCTCACCGCCGAGGAGGAGCTGCCACCGGCGGTGGACCAGTTCCGCTTCTTCGCCGGGGCGGCCCGACTGCTGGAGGGCCGCTCGGCCGGGGAGTACCTGGCGGGGCACACGTCGTACGTGCGACGGGAGCCGATCGGCGTCTGCGCGCAGGTCACCCCGTGGAACTACCCGCTGATGATGGCGGTCTGGAAGATCGCCCCGGCGTTGGCGGCCGGCAACACGGTGGTGTTGAAGCCGTCGGACACCACGCCGGTGTCGACGCTGCTGCTGGCCGAGATCGCCGCCGAGTTCTTCCCGCCGGGGGTGTTCAACGTGGTCTGTGGCGACCGGGACACCGGTCGTACCCTGGTGGCGCATCCGACCCCGCAGCTGGTGTCGATCACCGGCTCGACCCGGGCGGGCATGGAGGTCGCCTCCGCTGCCGCGCCGGATCTCAAGCGGACCCATCTTGAGCTGGGCGGAAAGGCCCCGGTGGTGGTCTTCGACGACGCGGACGTGGCGGCGGCGGCCGAGGCGATCGCGATGGGCGGCTACTTCAACGCCGGTCAGGACTGCACCGCGGCGACCCGGGTGCTTGTCGGTCCGGGCGTGCACGACGACTTCGTGTCGGCCCTCGCCGAGCAGGCCCGCAACACCAGGACCGGCGGCCCGGACGACGCGGACGTGCTCTACGGCCCACTGAACAACGCCAACCAGCTGGCCCGGGTCAGCGGCTTCGTCGACCGGTTGCCCGACCACGCCGAGCTGCACACCGGTGGCGCGCGGGTCGGTGGGCGCGGCTACTTCTACTCCCCCACCGTGGTCTCCGGGGTACGCCAGGCCGACGAGATCATCCAGCAGGAGGTGTTCGGCCCGGTCATCACCGTGCAGCGGTTCGACGACGAGGACGAGGCGGTGCGCTGGGCCAACGGCGTCGACTACGGCCTGTCCGCCTCGGTCTGGACGAAGGACCACGGCCGGGCGATGCGGATGACCCGCCGGCTCGACTTCGGCTGCGTCTGGGTGAACACCCACATCCCGTTCGTCTCGGAGATGCCACACGGGGGCTTCAAGCACTCCGGGCACGGCAAGGACCTGTCGGTCTACAGCCTGGAGGACTACACCCGGATCAAGCACGTCATGCACCACATCGAGGGCTGACCCATGGTCTCCAGCGCGGAGCTGCACCGGCGGCGGGGTGCTGCGGTGGCCCGGGGTGTCGGCAGTGTGATCAGTTCCTACGTGGACACCGCGAGCGGCGGCACCATCGTCGACGTCGAGGGGCGGGAGTGGATCGACTTCGCCGCCGGCATCGCGGTCACCAGCGTCGGCAACTCCGCACCGCGGGTGGTCGAGGCGGTACGGGCGCAGGTCGAGCGGTTCACCCACACCTGCTTCATGGTCGCGCCGTACGAGTCGTACGTGGCGGTCTGTGAACAGCTCAACGCGTTGACCCCGGGCACCTTCGAGAAGCGTTCGGCGCTGTTCAACTCCGGTGCCGAGGCGGTGGAGAACGCCGTGAAGGTCGCCCGGCACGCCACCGGGCGGCAGGCGGTGGTGGTCTTCGACCATGCGTACCACGGCCGGACCAACCTGACCATGGCGTTGACCGCGAAGAACATGCCGTACAAGCACCGGTTCGGGCCGTTCGCCGGGGAGATCCACCGGGTGCCGATGTCGTACCCGCTGCGCGACGGTGGGCTGTCCGGGGCCGAGGCGGCGGCCCGGGCGATCGACACGATCGAGAAGCAGGTCGGGGCGGAGAACGTGGCCGCGCTGCTGATCGAGCCGATCCAGGGCGAGGGCGGTTTCGTCGTACCGGCGGCGGGTTTCCTGCCGGCGATGCGCCAGTGGGCGACGGCGGCCGGGGTGGTGTTCGTCGCCGACGAGATCCAGACCGGTTTCTGCCGTACCGGGGACTGGTTCGCCTGCGACCACGAGCGGGTCGTGCCGGATCTGGTCACCCTGGCCAAGGGCATCGCCGGCGGGCTGCCGCTGGCGGCGGTGACCGGCCGGGCGGAGCTGATGGACGCGGTGCACGTCGGTGGCCTCGGCGGCACCTACGGCGGCAACCCGATCGCCTGCGCGGCGGCGCTGGCGAGCATCGAGACGATGCGGGAGCTGGACCTGGCCGCCGCCGCCCGGCGGATCGGGTCGGTGCTCGCCGACCGGTTGCGTGCCATCGCCGCCCGCGACCCCCGGATCGCCGAAATACGCGGCCGGGGCGCGATGCTGGCTGTGGAGCTGGTCCGGCCGGGCACCCTGGTCCCGGACCCGGCCGCCGCCAGCGCCGTCTCGGCGGCCTGTCACGCGGCCCGCCTGCTCACCCTCACCTGCGGCACCTACGGCAACGTGCTGCGGTTCCTGCCGCCGCTGGTGATCTCCGACGACGAGCTGGCCCGTGGCCTGGACATCCTGGACGCCGCCTTCGGCTGACCGCCGACGGCGCTCAGCGCACCAACTCGACCAGGTTGCGCCGGATCACGTTCTTGCCGGGCTCCCGGACCAGCTCCATCGCTGCGGCGTTGAGCAGCACACAACTGCCCGACGGCCCACTCACCGACACCGTCGCCGCCCTGCCGTTGTCCAGATTCGTCACCCGCAACCGGGTGCCCACCGGGAACCGGTCACTCGTCGCGGCCGGGGCACCGCCCTCGGCGGAGAAGGTGATCGATCCACTGCACGCACCCGGTTGGGCAGCCACCCCCGTCGACGGCTTCGTCGGCCGGGGGGCGGCCGGAGGCTGGGCGGCACCGGGCCGGGTCTCGCCCGTCGTGGGCTGGACGGCCGGAGGCTGGGCGGCACCGGGCCGGGTCTCGCCCGTCGTGGGCTGGGCGGCCGGAGGCTGGGCGGCACCGGGCCGGGTCTCGCCGGGCGCGGGGGCCGCCGGCACCTCGGCGACGGCCCGCTCCACCAGGTTGCGCCGGATCACGTTCTTGCCAGGCTCCCGGACCAGCTCCATCGCGGCGGCGTTGAGCAGCACACAACTGCCCGACGGCCCACTCACCGACACCGTCGCCACCTTGCCGTTGTCGAGATTTGTCACCCGCAACCGTGTCCCGACCGGAAACCGGTCACTCGTCGCGGCGGGCTCCCCACCCTCGGCGGAGAAGGTGACCGACCCGGAGCAGAGGCTCGGGCGGGTGGGCGTGGTGTCGGCGAACCCGAATCCGGTCCCCACCGCCACCACCGCCGTGGCGATCACCGCCACCCCCGCCGCCAGTACGTGCTTGCGCTGCACCTTCACCACGTCTCCCCTCGCCGCCGTTGCCTGCACCGCCTGATACGGCCCCCGACCCTCCCCCGTTCAACCCCACCCGCCACCACCCCCGCGATCCCAATGTCGATCAAGGAGTTGCGGTGGGCCTTTCACCCCTCTGATGCCGATTTCCGCTCCCCACAACTCCATGATCGACCAGTCAGGTTCGGAGGAGTTCGGCTATCTGGGTGGTGATGTGGGAGGGGCGGTGGTAGAGGTCGCGGGCGGTGAAGTGGCGCATGCGCCAGCCGCGGGCGGCCAGCCAGTTCATCCGGGTACGGTCGTGGTCCAGGCGGTCGCGGTCGAGATGGGACAGGCCGTCGTACTCGATGCCGACCCGTGATCGTCGGTATCCGAGGTCCAGTCGGTAGCGCTGGAAACCCGCGTCGTCCGACACCCAGATCTGCGGTTCTGGCGTCGGCAGCCCGCCGTCGATCAGGACCAGCCGGAGTTGGCTCTCCTGCCGGCACTCCGACCTGGGATCGGCGAGCCGCACCAACTGCCGCGCCTGGTCGACACCCCGCAACCGCGCGTGCCGACCAAGCTCGGCAGCCAGTTCCTCAGCGTGGCAGGCACCCACCCGTAGGCACAGGTCGAGAAGTGGCAGTGCGTCCAGCCGGGCGACCGTCCGGGCCAGGTCCACCGCGCACCGGTCCGCGGGTGCGCACGGGAGGCCGGCCAGCAGGACCGGATCAGGTACGGGAAGCACCGCCTGATGCACCACGACGCCCCGAATCTGCGGCACCCGCCCGCCGACCGGCACGATCACATGAAGATCCTCGCTGGGTACGGCACCGAACCCGTGCAGTTGAGCACCCGAGTGAAAGCCGACAACGGCCCCCTCCGGAAGCCGATGCAAGAGGGCCTGCCACCGGACGCCCTCCTCACCCCCCGCCCCGCCGACACCCCTCGGGTGCCGCCCACTCCCCGACAGCCGCCCAATCTCCGACAGCCGCCCAATCCCCGACGGCCGGACACTCCCCGACAGTCGCCCAATCCCCGGCGGCCGGACACTCCCCGGCGGCCGGACACTCCCTGGCCCACCGACATCCCCCGGCCCGTAGACGCCTCGCGACCACCGGCGCAGTTCCCCATCACCGACCGCCCGCCGAACCCCCTCCCGACTCCATCCAGCCGACAACAACTCCGCATACCGAAACAGCTGCCCCGCCACAGTCACCCACCCTGCCCACCACCCCACC
>NZ_JBTMMT010000068.1:0-38444 GCF_055517075.1 Micromonospora sp. DSM 43699 | reverse complement strand
GAGGTTGGTGCGGGCCGGGGGGGGGCCGGTGGGGGTGGGGGTGGGGGTGGTGAGGCTGGCGGTGGCGGCGTCTCGGGCGGTGGCGGCGGGAAGCAGGCGGCCGGAGCGGTAGCCGATGCCGATGCCGGCGATCAGCACGAAGATCGCGCCGAAGGTCTGCAACGAGCCGACCAGCGCGCCGCCGAGGCCGAGCAGCGGGGCGGCGATCATCAGCATCGCCCCGTCGCCGATGGCGAAGACACCACTGCGGGCCACCGCCCAGCCGGTGAGCAGCCATCCCGCGCTGTAGCAGGTGGCCCCGACCAGCACCAGCATCCGGGCGGTGGTGCCGAAGACCGGGGCCTGCTCGGTCAGGCCGGCGAAGGGCAGCATCAGCACCGTGCCGCCGATGCTGGCCAGCAGGCCCGCCACCGCGCCCCGCCGGCTGCGGGTGGCCGCGAGCAGGCCGGTGAGCGCGAGCAGGGCGAGCAGCCCCAGCCAGATCGCGGCCACCCAGCCGAGCAGGTAGAGCGGTCGGCCGTCGGCCGGGTACGGGTCGTTGCCGACCCCGCCGTCGCTGGCCATCGCCACCAGCCCGTAGAGCACCGCGTACGCGGGCAGCAGCCAGACCGAGGCGCGGGACAGCCGGCGCAGTGACCAGGCCCAACTGGCGTCGGTGGCAGGCGCGGCCGGGCCGGGGTCGCCGACGAAGGGCAGCACCCCGAAGCCGCCACCGGTCCGCCGGGTGCCCAGCGGCCCTGCCGGGTCGTGTGCGCCGGGAACCGGGGTACGGGAGAACAGGTCCTTCATGCCTCACCTCGTCCGCTCGGACGGGCGACACGCAAGGCAGCGCCCGTCTGCTCCGACGGGTGGGCCGGAACGCGTCACCCGTCTGCTCCGACGGGGGGCATGCGACGCATCGGCGCCCCGGTCCCTGACCACCACCCGTCCCTCAGGACCGATCGTGGCAGGCACCGGGGCACCGGATGAGCGTTTCTCGCATTTGCCGCCCGGGGTGGGCGGCGTCGGGGTCAGGCCCGTTCGCGCTGGTCGGCCGGGTCGCTGACCAGACTGGCCGGGGAGACCGGCTCGGGTGCCGGCAGCCCCTGCGGCACCTTGCCGCCGGTGGCCTGCGCCTCCGCGACGCGTACCTCGTCGTGGATCTGCTGGGCGGCGATGGCCGCCGCCTGGGCCGCCTCGGCGGCCTCCCGCTCGACCTCGCCGGCGCTGTGCTTGGCCTCCGGGGCCGGCTCGTCGCCGACCATCCGGCTGAGCCCACCCAGCGCACCGCCCATGCCCTCCAGGGCCTTGGTCAGCTCGGTCGGGATGATCCAGACCTTGTTGGCCGTGCCGTTGGCGATCTGCGGCAGCGCCTGGAGGTATTGGTAGGCCAGCACCTTCTGGCTCGGATTGGCGGTGTGGATCGCGTCGAAGACGGTCCGGATCGCCTTGGCCTGGCCTTCGGCCTGGAGGATCCGGGCCTGCCGGTCACCGTCGGCGCGCAGCACCGCGGACTGCTTGTCACCCTCGGCGGTGAGGATCTGCGACTGCTTGTGCCCCTCGGCGGTGAGGATCGCCGCCCGGCGGTCCCGCTCGGCACGCATCTGCTTCTCCATCGAGTCGCGGATGCTCGCCGGTGGCTCGATCGCCTTGATCTCCACCCGGGTGACCTTGATGCCCCACCGGCCGGTGGTCTCGTCGAGCACGCCGGAGAGGTGCCTGTTGATCTCCTCGCGGCTGGTCAGCGCCCGCTCCAGGTCGAGCGAACCGATCACGTTACGCAACGTGGTGACGGTCAGCTGCTCGATCGCCTGGATGAAGTTGGCGATCTCGTAGGTGGCCCGGACCGCGTCGACCACCTTGTAGTAGAGGACGGTGTCGATCGACACCACCAGGTTGTCGGAGGTGATCACCGGCTGCGGCGGGAAGCTGACCACCTGCTCCCGCATGTCGACCTTGGTACGCACCGCGTCCACGAACGGGACCAGCAGGTTCAGGCCGGGGTTCAGGGTGCGCTTGTACTTGCCGAGTCGCTCCACCACGTCCTGACGCTGCTGCGGCACGATGCGTACCGCCTTCGCCAGCGTCACCACCATGATCAACGCCACGGCCACCAACAGGACCGCTAGAAATTCCATACCGTCACCTTTTCGCTTCCGGCAGCTCGCCGGGGGAGGAAATGTCGTCCTGCCACACCAGGGCGGTGGCGCCCCGGACCTTTATCACCTGCACCCGCACACCGGGCTCGAAAGTCTGCGTCGCGTCGTACGGACGCGCCGTCCACAACTCGCCGTCGATCTTCACCATGCCCCGCTCGGCGTCGACCTGCTCGATCACCAACGCGGTGGCGCCCTCCAGCGCCTCCACCCCGAACGGCTGCTCACCGGTGTCCACCGACGGCCGCATGTGCCGGCGGATGGTCGGCCGGGCGAGCGCCACCGTCAACGCCGACACCACGGCGAAGACCACCGCCTGCACCGCGACGGGAGCACCCAGCGCGGCGGCTCCGGCGGCGGCGAACGCACCGACCGCGAACATGATCAGGAACAGCGTCGTCGTGAAGATCTCGGCGACGGCCAACAGCACACCCAGCACGATCCACACCACGGCGTCCACCCCCCGATCGTGACACGTCCACGCGAATCCACCCACTTCTCGTGATCAGTAAGCTCGATCCAGGCCCGTACCGACCGCCGTGGAGGAGCCGATGGTGACCCTGCTCTCCGAGACCGTCCGCCGGATCGACACCGTCGTGGCCCAGGCCCAGGCCGCGGGGCGTACGCCGTCGTTGGTGCTGGGCGTCGTGCGGGACGGGACGCTTGTCCACCTGGCCGCGGCCGGCGACCACCCGCGCCCCGACGCCGACCTCCAGTACCGGGTGGGCTCGATCACCAAGACGATGACCGCGACGCTGCTGCTGCGGGAACGCGACGCCGGCCGGGTCACCCTCGACGACCCGCTGGAGCGGCACCTGCCGGGCACCGCCGTCGGCGGGCTCACCCTGCGCCAACTCCTGGGCCACGCCAGCGGCCTGCTACGCGAGCCCGACGGCCCGTGGTGGGAGCGGACCGGGGGCACCGACCTGGCCACCCTGGTCGCCGGTGTGACCACGGACAAGGTCGGCTACCCCGCCTGGCGCGGCTACCACTACTCCAACCTGGCGTACGGGCTGCTCGGCGGGGTGTTGGAGCGGGTCACCGGGACGCCCTGGGCCGACCTGCTCACCGCCCGGATCCTCGACCCGCTGGGTATGCGGCGTACCACCTACCACCCCACCGAGCCCTACGCGCCGGGCTACGTGGTGCACCCCTGGCACGACACCCTGCGGGAGGAGCCGCGCACCGACACCGGGGCGATGGCCCCCGCCGGGCAGCTCTGGTCGACGGTGACCGACCTCGCCCGGTGGGCGGCGTTCCTCGCGGACCCCACCGACGAGGTGCTGGCCGCCGACACCCTCACCGAGATGTGCACCCCGGTGATGCTCAACGACCTGGACTCCTGGCGCGGCGGGCACGGCCTGGGGCTGGAGCTGTACCGCGACGGTGACCGGGTCTACGTGGGCCACGGCGGCTCGATGCCCGGCTACGTCGCCGCGCTGACCGTGCACCGGCCCAGCCGGACCGCCGTGGTCGGCTACGCCAACTCGTACGGGTTCCGCACCGGCCACATCGGCGGGCTGTCCCGGCAACTGCTCACCCTGGTCCTGGACGCCGAGCCGACGCCGGTCACGCCCTGGCGACCGGCCGCCGCCCCACCCGCGGCCGAACTGGCCGAGCTGACCGGCCGCTGGTGGTGGATGGGCATCGAGTACGAGGTCCGGGCCGACCCGGCCGGCGAGCTGTGGGCCGGTCGGGTCGGCAACCCGACGCTCCGGTTCACCCGGGAGGGACCGGACCGTTGGCGTGGTCGCTCCGGGGACCAGGACGGCGAAGTCCTCGCCGTGCTCCGCGACCCGGACGGGCGGGCGGTGGGCCTGGACATCGGCACCTTCGTCTTCACCCGCACCCCCGACCAGGAACCCTGACCGGATCACCCGGACGGGCACGCGGGGCCGGCCGGCGCCCACGGGTGGCCGGGCCCGCCGTGCCCGGGTCGGTCGCGGGCGTCCGGCCGGCGAGGTGGCGGGCCAGACGCAGGTCAGCCGGCGGCGGTGCGGTCCGGTTCGGTGACGAAGTCGATCAGGCGTTCCATCGCGTTGATCAGCGGGGTCTCCACGTCGGCGAAGCTGTCCACCCGGGACAGGATGCGCCGCCACATGTCGGCCGGCTCGGCCACCCCGAGGGCCGCACAGACGCCCTCCTTCCAGGGCCGGCCCGGTGGCACCACCGGCCAGGCCCGGATGCCCAGCGCGGCCGGTTTGACCGCCTGCCACACGTCGACGTACGGATGGCCGGTGACCAGCACGTACGGGGAGTCCACCCGGGCCACGATCCGGCTCTCCTTCGAGCCGGGCACCAGATGGTCGACGAGCACCCCGAGCCGGCGGGCCGGGCCGGGCGCGAAGGCACCCACCTCGGCGTCGAGGGCGTCGATGCCGTCCAGCGGCTCCACCACCACGCCCTCGACCCGCAGGTCGTCCCCCCAGATCCGCTCCACCAGGGCGGCGTCGTGCACCCCCTCGACCCAGATCCGGCTGGCCTTGGCCACCTGTGCCCGGACGTCGGCCACGGCGATCGACCCGGAGGCGGTACGGCGACGGGCGGCGGGAACCGGGGCACGGACCGGCCTTCGCAGGGTCACCGGTTTCCCGTCGAGCAGGAATGCGGCAGGCAGCAGGGGGAAGACGCGTCGACGGCCGTGCCGGTCCTCCAGCACCACCGCGCCCGACTCGAACCCGACCACCGCGCCGCAGAACCCCGAGTCGGCGTCCTCCACCACGAGATCCACCTCGGCGTCGACCTCGGGGGTGACCTTCCGCCGCCGCCAGTCGCCCGCCAGCACGTCCTCGCCGTATCGCCCCGCCATGTCGATCACGCTAACCCCCGCCGCGCCCCGGCACCTCCCGACGCGCCCACCCGCGCGGTGGGCCGGCCGGGCGACCTACGACACGGCAGTCGAGACAGGGGCGGCGGGGAGCACGTACCCTTTCGGCATGTCCTCCCCCGCAACGGGCGCGGCCACCCTGGCCGCGCGCCGGTCGAGCCGTTTCGTGGCCTGGGTACGCGCCTGGCGGGCCGGCCTGGTGCCCTTCGACGAGGTGACCGAGTCGGTCGCCGGCGACGAGGAGCACCTGGTCGCCGACGCCCCGGGCACCTGGCGGGACGTGCCGTTGCGGGAGGCCCTGCCGGCGCTGGCCAAGCTCTCCCCCGACGAGATCCGGCTGGTGCTGCCGGCCCCCGGCGACCCACGCGGGCTGCCCGGTCCGGGCGACTTCGCCGGTGCCGCGTTGCTGGCCGGGGAGGCCGTGGTGGCCGGCGGGCTCGGGCTGATCCCCGAGGTGCGCAGCCACACCTCGGGTTCGGGGATGACCTGGGAGACGGTGCTGTGGCGGGTCTACCCGCTGCCGGCCGACGCGCCGAGAGCGTCGCTCACCGCACCGGGAGCGGCCGAGGCGGAAGCCGAACTGGCCACCGCGCTTGCCGAGTCGACCGCCGCGCTGACCCGGCTCGACGTGGCCCAGTGGCGGCCCGAGCTGGCCGGGGCGCTCGCCGCGCTGCGTCGCCCGGACGGCGCCACCGACCTGCCACCCGGGTTCGACCCGCGTTCCCGGCGGCTCTTCGCCCGCGCCGCCGTGGTCGACCGGGTGCTCGCGCTGGCCGGGGAGAGCGCGCCCGGCGGGGCGGTCAACAACCACGAGGCCCAGCAGCGCGACGCCGCCCTGCGCCCGCTCACCACCGCCTGCCGACAGGCGCTGGTCGCCGCCTGCAACGCCCCGCTCCGCCCCTGACCGCACGCCGCTGACCCCGCACGGCTCCTGACCCCGCACGCCCGTGACCGCACCCGTGCCGCCCGTCCCACCGCCGCGCGCTGACCGGGTCGGTTCCGGCACCGGTTCGTGCCGCCGGACCGCCGTGGCTCAGATCTCGTCGATCAGGTCGAGCACCGAGTCGACGATCCGGGACGGCCGGTACGGGTAACGCTCCGTCTCGGCCCGGGTGCTGATCCCGGTGAGCACCAGGATCGTCTCCAACCCGGCCTCCAGTCCACACAGGATGTCGGTGTCCATCCGGTCGCCGATCATCGCGGTGCTCTCCGAGTGCGCGTTGATGGTGTTCAGCGCCGAGCGCATCATCATCGGGTTCGGCTTGCCGACGAAGTACGGCTCCACCCCGGTCGCCTTGGAGATCATCGCGGCGACCGAGCCGGCGGCGGGCAGCGCGCCCTCCACCGACGGGCCGGTGACGTCCGGGTTGGTGCAGATGAACCGCGCCCCGTCGTTGATCAGCCGGACCGCCTTGGTGATCGCCTCGAAGCTGTAGGTGCGGGTCTCCCCCAGCACCACGTAGTCCGGGGCGAAGTCGGTCAGCACGTAGCCGACAGCGTGCAGCGCGGTGGTCAGCCCCGCCTCCCCGATCACGTACGCGGTGCCACCCGGCCGCTGGTCGGCGAGGAACTGGGCGGTGGCCAGCGCCGCCGTCCAGATCGCCTCCTCGGGCACCTCGAAACCCATCCGGGTGAGCCGGGCCTGGAGGTCACGCGGGGTGTAGATCGAGTTGTTGGTCAGCACCAGGAAGGGTTTGCCGGACGACCGGAGCCGGTTGATGAACTCCGGCGCGCCGGGAACCGGCTGCCCCTCGTGCACCAGCACGCCGTCCATGTCGGTGAGCCAGCTCTGTACCGGTCTGCGGTCAAGCATCTGTCGTCCCAAGGGGGTGTCGGAGCGGGCGGGTCGTCATCAGGGGCGGCGGGCGGCCGACACGCAGCACGGGGTCGGACAGGTGTCCCACATGGGCAGCTCACCGAGGCGACGGCGAAGCCGTTCCCCGTCGGGCGTGGTGCGTTCGGCCACCAGTTCGCGGACCATGGTCACGAACCTCGGATCGGTGCCGGGGGTGCCGGCGCGGACGAAGTCCAGGCCGAGCTGCGTGGCCGTCTCCGACGCCTCGGTGTCGAGATCCCAGACCACCTCCAGGTGATCGGAGACGAACCCGATCGGGCTGACCACCACCCCGGTCACGCCCTGCCCGGCGAGGGCGGTCAGGTGGTCGTTGACGTCCGGCTCCAGCCACGGGACCTGGGGCGGGCCGGAGCGGCTCTGCCAGACCAGGTCGTACGGCAGGTCGGGCGCGGCGGCGGCGTGCACCAGGCGGGCGGTCTCGGCCAACTGCGCGGTGTACCGGCCGCCCTGCGGGCCTGCGGTGGCCGCCGCCGAGCTGGGAATGGAGTGCGCGGTGAAGACCAGCCGGGTGGTGTCCCGCCGCGCCGGGTCGAGCTTGCCCAGCGCCGCGCGCACCGCGTCGGCGTGCGGCTCGACGAAGCCGGGATGATCCCAGAACTGCCGCAGCTTCTCGATCACCGGGGCGTCCGGGCCGACGGCGGCGCGCGCGGCGGCGATGTCCTCCTGGTACTGCCGGCAGGACGAGTAACCGCCGTAGGCGCTGGTGACGAAGGCGAGCGCCCGGGTGATCCCGTCGCCGCGCATGTGTTCCACTGTGTCGGCGAGCATCGGATCCCAGTTCCGGTTGCCCCAGTAGACCGGCAGGTCGACGTCGTGGGCGGCGAAGTCCGCCCGGATCGCGGCGAGCAGCTCACGGCACTGCTCGTTGATCGGGGAGACCCCGCCGAAGTGCAGGTAGTGCTCGGCGACCTCGGCCAGCCGTTCGGGCGGCACCCCCCGCCCCCGGGTCACGTTCTGGAGGAAGGGCAGCACGTCCTCGGGCCGCTCCGGGCCACCGAAGGAGACCAGCACCAATGCGTCGTACGACATGGGGTGCATTCTCCCCCGCGCCCGGCGACGGTCCGACGACGCCCCCTGGTCGGCGGACATGACGGAAGGGCCCCGGGAGCGGGGCCCCTCCGTGTGGCGGTCAGGCGCCGAGGACGTGGTACCCGCCGTCGACGTGGACGATCTCGCCGGTGGTCGCCGGGAACCAGTCCGACATCAGCGCGAGGCAGGCGCGGGCGGCCGGCTCCTGGTCGGTGAGGCTCCAGCCGAGCGGGGAACGCTCGGTCCACGCCTGCTCGAACTGCTCGAAGCCGGGGATCGACTTCGCCGCCATGGTGCGCAGCGGCCCGGCCGCGACCAGGTTGCTGCGGATGCCCTGCTTGCCCAGGTGCACCGCGAGGTAGCGGGACACGGACTCCAGACCGGCCTTGGCCACGCCCATCCAGTCGTAGACCGGCCAGGCCTTGGTGGCGTCGAAGGTGAGCCCGACCACCGCCCCGCCCGGCGACATCAGCGGCAGGGCCGCCATGGCCAGCGACTTGTAGGAGTACGTGGAGACCTGCAGCGCGGTCGCCACGTCCTCCCAGGGGGCGTCGAGGAAGCCGCCGCCGAGGCAGCTCTGCGGGGCGAAGCCGATCGAGTGGACCACCCCGTCGAGGCCGTCGACGTGCTCGCGTACCTGGTCGGCCAGGCCGGCGAGCTGCTCGGGGCTGGTCACGTCCAGCTCGATGATCGGCGCCTGCTGGGGCAGCCGGCGGGCGATCCGCTCGACCAGCGAGAGCCGGCCGTAGCCGGTGAGCACGACCTGGGCGCCGTTCTCCTGGGCGAGCTTCGCCACCGAGAAGGCGATCGAGGCGTCGGTGATGACGCCGGTGACCAGCAGCCGCTTTCCGGCGAGCAGTCCTGACATGTGTTGGCTTCCTCCGTACGTTCTCAGTGACCCATGCCGAGGCCGCCGTCGACCGGGATGACGGCACCGGAGATGTAGCCGGCGGCGTCCGAGGCGAGCCAGGTGGCCACCCCGGCGACCTCGTCCGGTGTGGCGAACCGGCCGGCCGGGATGACCTTGCGGTACTCGGTGCGGCGGTCCTCGGGCAGCTTGGCCGTCATCTCGGTGTCGATGAAGCCCGGGGCGACCACGTTCGCGGTGATGTTGCGGCCGCCCAGCTCCCGGGTGATCGAGCGGGCCACCCCTACCAGACCGGCCTTGCTGGCGGCGTAGTTGACCTGGCCGGCACCGCCGTAGAGCCCGATCACCGAGGAGATGAAGATCATCCGGCCCCACTTGGCCCGGAGCATCTTGGACGAGGCCCGCTTGGCGCAGCGGAAGGCACCCGTCAGGTTGGTGTCGACGACCCCGGTGAACTGCTCCTCGGACATCCGCATCAGCAGCGTGTCGTCGGTGATGCCGGCGTTTGCCACCAGCACCTCCACCGGGCCCAACTCGGCCTCGACGGCAGTGAAGGCGGCGTCGACGGAGGCGGAGTCGGTGACGTCGCAGCGGACCCCGAACAGCCCCTCGGGGGCGTCGCCGCTGCGGTGCGTGACCGCCACCCGGTCGCCCTGCTTGGCGAAGGCCTGCGCGATGGCCAGTCCGATTCCCCGGTTGCCGCCGGTCACCAGCACGGTACGGGCCACGGGTCCCCCTTCGGTTCCGCTGATCATTCCGGTCGGAGCCTAGGCGTTACCGACAGGTAACCGCTAACGGTCCGCCGTCGACGTACCCGCCGTGGCGCGGCGGCGCGGCCCGGCCGGTGCGGACCCGCCCCCGACGGGTGGCCTGCACCGCCAGCCGGTGTCGCGGCCGGGTCCGTCGGGTCACTCCTGGTCCACCGGACCGGTGCCGGCCAGTCGTTTACGCGTCCCCGGCCTCCCCGTTGTACGATGATCGGCGTCCGCGAGCCGAATGCCGCTCGCGTTTTGGGCCCCGCCGACCGCAGGAGGTGATCGCTGTGCGAGATAGCGATCCTCCCAGTCGTGGCCGGGCCCTCCGTCAGCCCCGCTGAGCCACGACTCAGTCGGTTGAGCTGACCCAGCTCCCGCTCCCCGCACCGCACCGCTGCACCCTCGGCCGTCAGCCGGAGGTTCGGCGGGTGCCGGTCCCACGGTGGAGCAGCCCGGTCACGACTTCGTGTGTGCGCCCTGACCAACCCCCTGCGGTCCGCCCGCCCCGCGGACCGTCCAGTCGCCACCGGAGCCGTTCATGAGCCGTTACGTCGCCCCCCTGAGCTTCACCCTGGCCGCCGTCTGGGTGGCCGTCGTGTTCGTGCTGGCCGGCGGCGGTCACTGACCACCACCGGCCCGCCCGGCCCACGGCGCCACCGACCGGCCCGAGCACCCGGCCCACGGCGCCACCGACCGGCCCGAGCACCCGGCCCGGGGCGCCACCGGTCAGCCCGCCCGCGTCACAGCATCCGGGACGTCCACAGCAGGCTCAGCCCGCCCGCGCAGAGTGCCAGCAGCAGCGCCACCCCCGCGTACCACTGGGTGATCTCGCGCGGCTCGGTGCGGAACCCGATCGACGAGCCCATGTCCTGGTAGACCTGCTTGAGCTCGGCGACCGAGGCCGCCTCGTAGAAGAAGCCCTCGGTGGTCTCGGCGAGCTGGGCCAGCGCCAGCCGGTCCACCGGCACCCGCTGCAACTGGCCCCCGATGTCCACCTGACCGGAGTCGGTGCCGAACGCGATGGTGGAGACCGGCACGTTCGCCGCCTGCGCCGCCGCGGCGGCCTCCTCCACCGACCGGCCCGAGGTGCGGAAACCGTCGGACAGCAGCACGATCCGGGCCGGGGGGATCCCGGCCGCGCCGTCCGCCGGCACCGAGCGGATCGCCTCCAGGCAGGTGAACACCGCCTCGCCGGTGGCGGTCGCCTCGGCCAGGGTCAGCCCGTCGATCGCGGCGGTCACCGCCGCCCGGTCCTTGGTGGGCGCCACCAGCACGTTCGCCGCCTTGGCGAAGGAGACCAGCCCCAGGTTGTAGCTGGCCGGCAGCTCACCCACGAACTGCTTCGCCGCCTCCTGGGCGGCCTCCAACCTGTTCGGCGACACGTCGTCGGCCTGCATCGACAACGACACGTCGATGGCGAGCATCACGGTGGCCCGCTCCAACGGCTCCTGGGTGTCGATCGCCGGCCGGGCCATCCCGGTGGCCAGCGCCACCATCGCCAGCAGCAGCGCGGTCGCCGCCGCGTGCCGCCGCCAGCCCAACCCCTTCGGCGCGAGGGTACGCAGCAGGTCCACGTTGGTGAACCGCATCGCGTACGCCCGGCGGTGGCGCTGCCGCCAGACGTACGCCGCGGCCAGGGCCACCACCGGCAGCAGCGCCAGCAGCCACCACGGTTGCATGAAACGGATCATCGCGTCGTCCCCCGGGTGCGGGCGTGCCGCTGGGCGGCCACGAATCGCACCATGTCCAGCAGCCAGTCTCGGTCGGTACGCAACATCAGGTGCCCGGCGCCGGCGGCGCGCAACTCGGCGGCGATCGCGCCGCGCTGGGCGGCAGCAGCCTCGGCGTAGCGCCGCCGCAGTCGCGGGTCGGCGGTCTGCACCTCGTGCAGTTCCCCGGTCTCCGGGTCCACCACCGGCAGCACCCCCACGTCGGGCAACTCCAGCTCGCGCGGGTCGACCACCTCGATGGCCAGCACGTCGTGCCGGACCCGCAGCTTACGCAGCGGCCGACCCCACTGCGCGGGCGGTGCGAGGAAGTCCGAGATCACCACGGCCAGGCCACGCCGGCGCGGCGGCCGGTTGAGCAGGTCCACCAGCGCCCCCAGATCGCCGCGCCCGGGTCGCAACGGGGTGTGCGCCACCGCGCGCAGCAGCGCCTGGGCCTCGCGCCGGCCGGAGCGGGCCGGCACCCGGGTCAGCACCCCCGGCCCGGTGGGCGGCGGCGGGGCGGGCCGCCACCGACGGGCGGGCGCGGGCGGCGCCTGCTCCCCGGTGCCGATCACCGCGCCGATCCGGTTGCCGCCGCGCACGGTCAGGTGGGTCAGCGCGGCGGTCGCGGCGACCACCACGTCCCGTTTGAGCCACCGGCCGGTGCCGAAGTCCAGGCTCGCCGACAGGTCCACCGCCAGCCACGTCTCCAACTCCCGGTCGGCCACCGTACGCCGCACGTGCGGGGTGGTGGTGCGGGCGGTGACCGGCCAGTCCATCCGGCGTACGTCGTCGCCGGGGCGGTACTCGCGGGACTCCCCCGCCTCGCTGCCCGGCCCCGGCAGCAGACCCGCGTAGTCGCCCTGGAGCAGGCCGTCGAGCTTACGGGTGACCAACAGTTGCAGCCGGGACAGCACCGCCTCGGTCCGCTCCCCACCGGCGTCGGCCGGGCGTACCGGTGTGGTCACGGCCGCTGCCCGGGCCAACCGGCGGCCGGCGGGCCGCTGACCGGCGGCGCGGACGCCTGCTGCCGGGGCGCCACCGAGGGCAGCGGGATGGTCGACATCACCCGGTGCACCACGTGGTCGGCGGGCACGTCGTCGGCGAGCGCGTCATAGCTGAGCACCAGCCGGTGGCGCAGGATGTCCGGCGCGATGTCCTGGACGTCCTGCGGCAACGCGTAGTCCCGGCCGCGCAGCAGCGCCAGTGCCCGGGTGGCCCGGATCAGGCCGAGCGAGGCGCGCGGGCTGGCCCCGTACTGGATCAGCCGGGCCACGTCGGGCATGCCGTGCTCGGCGGGGCTGCGGGTGGCCAGCACCAGCCGGACGGCGTAGTCGACCAGCGCGTTGTGCACGAAGACCTGGTCGGCCTTGCGTTGCAGGGCGAGCAGGTCGTCGGCGGTGAACACCTGCGCCGGCACGGGGGCGGCGACCCCCATCCGGTAGACGATCTCCCGCTCCTCGGCGTCGGTGGGGTACCCGACGACGATCTTCATCAGGAAGCGGTCCCGCTGCGCCTCCGGCAACGGGTAGACGCCCTCCTGCTCGATCGGGTTCTGGGTGGCCATCACCAGGAACGGATCGGGCACCCGGTGGGTCTGGCCGCCGATGGAGACCTGCCGCTCGCTCATCACCTCCAGCAGCGCCGACTGCACCTTGGCCGGGGCCCGGTTGATCTCGTCGGCGAGCAGGAAGTTGACGAAGACCGGGCCCAGCTCGACGTCGAACTTCTCGCTCGACTGCCGGTAGATCCGGGTGCCCATGATGTCGGCCGGCACCAGGTCCGGGGTGAACTGCACCCGGGCGAACTCGCCACCCACCACCCGGGCCAGGGTCTCCACCGCCAGGGTCTTGGCCACCCCCGGCACCCCCTCCAGCAGGCAGTGCCCCCGGGCCAGGAGCGCCACGAACATCCGCTCCACCATCCGGTCCTGCCCCACGATCACCCGCTTGATCTCGAACAGCGCGCGCTCCAGCAGAGTGGCGTCCTGGGCGGGGGTGGTCACCGTCGCAGATGTCTCGGGGGCCGTCCCGTTCGGGGTCGGGGCGTCGGGCGTGGTCGGCTGGGCCACCGGTCCTCCACAGCATGATCGGTCGTCGTGGCGTGGTGCGGTAACAAGACTCGCATGCCCGGCTGAGAGCCGAGGTGGGGAGAACCCGATTTCGGGCACGCCGTCCGGATCACCGAATCACTGAACGAGGCTGGACACGAAGGGGTCTGCCGCGTGTACGATTCACCCCGTCGCCGGGCGGCTCCCCCCGTGGCCGCCCGGCGCTCAAACTTCCGGTCCCGGGCGTGCCTACACTCCCCTGGTGACCGATCCCACCCCCGCCGACGAGGCTCCCGTGTGTTCGTCCCGGGGGTGTCGCGCGCCCGCCGTCTGGGCCCTGCGCTGGAACAATCCCCGACTGCACGTCCCCGACCGACGCAAGACCTGGCTCGCCTGCCCGGCCCACCGGGGCAGCCTCGGCGACTTTCTCGACGCTCGCGGGTTCCTCCGTGAGGTCGCCGCGCTCCCCGGATCGCATACCCTCGAAGCGTGAACGCTGCCGAGCCACCCCAGTCCCCGGTGAGCGCCCTCGAACCCTGGCCGGACACCGTCCGCTGGCAGCCCATCTCGACCGACCTGATCTGGGTGGAGCTGCTCCGCCTGGCGCTGGGCCTGGCAGTGCTGCTGGTCGGGTTGGCGCTGGGCTGGGCGTTGCAGGGGCACTGGCTGTTCGGTGCGGGCTGCGCCGTGGTGCTGCTCGGCGGCGGCTGGCGGGCGGTGACGATCGTCCGGGCCGTCCACGCCTGGGGGTACGCCGAGCGCGCCGACGACCTGCTGGTCCGGCATGGGCTGCTGGTCCGCCGGTTGTCCATCGTGCCGTACTCGCGGATGCAGTTCGTCGACGTCAGCGCCGGCCCGCTGGAACGCGCCTTCGACCTGGCCACCGTGCAGCTGCACACCGCTGCGGCGGCCACCGACGCCCGGGTCCCCGGCCTACGGCCGGCCGAGGCGTCCCGACTGCGTGACCGGCTCACCGCCCTCGGTGAGGACCGGGCGGAGGGGCTGTGACCGACGGTCGTCCCGGCCCCGGCGCGGCCCACCCGGCGGTCCCGGGGTTCCCGAGCGCCCCGGGCTCCCCTGCGGGGGCGGGCGGTGCCGAGCCGCGGCAGCGGCTGCACCCATTGAGCCCCGTTCTACAGGGGGCGAAGTCCCTGGCGGTGGTGATCGCCGGCCTCTCCTGGTCGACGCTGTCCCGGGTGGGCTTCGGGTGGTTCGCGGTGCTGGTGGCGGCCCTCGCCCTGGGTGCGACGGTGCTGGCGGTGGTCAGCTGGTACAACACCGGCTACCACGTCGTCGGGCGGGAGCTGCGGGTGCACGAGGGTCTGCTGTGGCGGCGTACCCGGGCGATCCCGCTGGAGCGGTTGCAGGCCGTGGAGGTGGTCCGCCCGCTGTTGGCGCAGCTCACCGGGCTGGCCGAGCTGCGCCTGGAGGTGGTCGGCGGCGGCAAGACCGAGGCGCCGCTGGCGTACCTCTCGGTCGTCGACGCGGACCGGCTGAGGCAGCGGCTGCTCGCCGTGGCCGCCGGCACCCCCGACCGGACGACCGCCGACGCGGCACCGTCGACAGGGGGTGCGGAGGCGGACGCCGCGCCGGTGCCGGCACCGACCGACCGGGAGCCGGCGGGTCGGCCGCTGCACGCGGTGACGAACACCGACCTGCTGGTCAGCCAGTTACTCACCCCGCAGGCATTCCTGCTCCCGTTCGGCGTCGCCTTCGTGGTGGCGCAGTTCCTCTCCGAGGGATCCTGGTCGTTCATCGCGGTGGCCAGCACCCTCACCGCGATGGCCGGCGTGCTGCTGCAACCGGTCCGCCGGGTCCTCGACGACTGGAACTTCCGACTGGCCCGCGAGTCCGACCGGCTACGCATCCACAACGGCCTGCTGGAGACCCGGATGCAGACCGTGCCACTGGAACGGGTGCAGACCGTCGGGGTGACCTGGCCGCTGCTCTGGCGGATGAAGGGCTGGCTGCGGCTGCGGCTGGAGGTCGCCGGCTACTCCGGCGGCGAGGCCGACGACCGCAACCGACCCGACCGGCTGCTGCCCGTCGGTGACCTGACCGTCGGCGCGGCCATCGTCGACGAGGTGCTGCCCGGGGTGCGGCTGACCGCGCTGCCGCTGACGCCGCCGCCGACCCGGGCCCGCTGGCTGCGCCCGCTCAGCGCCCGGGTGCTCGGCGCCGGGCTGCACGAGCGGGTCTTCGCCGTCCGGTCCGGCCTGCTCACCCGGCAGGTGGCGCTGGTGCCGTACGCCCGGATCCAGAGCGTGCGGGTGGTGCAGGGGCCGGCGCAGCGGCGGCTGCGGCTGGCCACGGTGCACGTCGACACCGCCGGCGGGTCGGGTGCCGCCGCGCACGACCGTGACCTGGCCCAGGCCTGGGCGCTCGCCGCCGAACTGACCGCGCGGTCCCACGCCGCCCGCCGCGCCCGCTGACCGCGCCCGCGACCTGCTCGCCCGACCCCGACCCTCCGGGCTCGGCCGCGACGGGCGGCGGCCGACCCGGCGTGGCACGCAGGGCTGGGCAGGTCAGCGACCGGCTGCCTCCGACCCGACGACGGCGGGCGTGACCGGCGCGGCCTCGGCGGCACCGGCCCGGTCGTCGTCGCTGCCGGCCCGCCGGGCGCGGCGGGCCCGCCAGGCCCGCTCGGCCAGGCCGACGACCAGGAACGTCATCCCCACGTACGCCCAGCCGACAAGTACGTCGATCACGTAGTGCTCACCGCTGTAGACCAGGGTGAAGGTCATCGCCAGCGGGTACGCCAGCAACAGCGGCCACCACCGTCGGCGGGTCGACCGCAGGAAGAACAGCACCACGAACAGCGCCCAGGCGGTGTGCAGCGACGGCATCGCGGCGACCGGGTTGGAGGCGATCTGCCCGGCGTTGAGCAGGTTGCCCGCGCCGTGCATGCCGAACTCCTTCCAACCCCGGGTGGAGATCCGGGCGACCTCGGTGAGCAGGCCGTTCTGCGCCGCCCACCACGGCGGCGCGGCCGGGTAGACGAAGTAGGTGACCAGGCCGGCGGCGCAGAGGAACCCCCACCGCCGCATGTACGCACCCCAGCGCTCCCGGCTGCGCAGCCAGAGCACGGCGGCGGCGGCCAGCGTCACCACGAAATGGGAGAAGTAGACCCAGCTGGCCAGCACGTCCCACCAGTGCACCTCGGGGCGGTAGAGGTGCTGCTGGAGCCAGATCGTCGGCACCTCGCCCCCGGTGGCCCAGCCGAACATGACCCGGTCGGCGACGATCAACTCGTACGCGTGCGGGGTACGGCCGTTGTCGGCGAAGCCCCGGGAGAGGTTGTAGAAGGCGAGCAGCAGCACCACCGGGATCCAGTCCCGGGCGAAGGCCAGGTGGCTGCGCCACGGCCGACCCCAGTTCCAGGCGACGGTGCCGGCCCAGATCCAGCAGAAGGCGTACGCCGGGTCTGTCGGCAGGCCGATGACCAGCCAGGTCACCACGAAGGCGACGCCCCAGACGGACATCGCGATCACGCGGCGACGTCCACCGGCGGGCGCGCCGACGGACTCGGACGGGACGGGGGGCGGGGGCTCAGTCACAACGGCCATCGCGGTCAAGGTTAACGGTGGGCAACGTATCGACCACCGCCGACCACCTGTCGGGTGGCCGCCGCACGCGGGACCGCCCGACGTCGGGTCGACCGGCCGCCGGTCTCCCGGCCGACGCCGGTGCCCCGCCCACTAGGCTGATCCCCATGCAGGAGCAGCCGGACGAACCCTTCCCGCCGGGGCTGACCGGCCAGGTCGAGCTGACCGTCACCGAGGCCGACACGGCGCAGGCCGTCGGCTCCGGTGACGTGCCGGTGCTGGCCACCCCCCGGGTGCTCGCCCTCGCCGAGGCCGCCACGGTGGCCGCGACGGCAGCCGGGATGCCCGCCGGCCGGACCACGGTCGGGGTCCGGGTCGAGCTGGCCCACCTGGCCGCCACCCCGGTCGGGCGGACCGTGGTGGCCCAGGCCCGGCTGGTCGAGGCCGACGGCCGACGGCTGCTGTTCGAGGTGGCGGTGACCGACGGCGACGCGACGGTGGCGTCGGGCCGGGTGGAACGGGCGCTCGTCGACCGGCAGCGCTTCGTCGCGCGGGCGGCACGGCTGTCATGACGTTCCGGTTCACCGAGATCGCCGACCGGGTCCACGTGCTGCGCGAGCCGCTGCTCGACGTCAACGTCACGCTGGTGGTGGGCGACGACGCCGCGCTCCTGGTGGACACCCTGTCCACCGCCGGGCAGGCCGCCGCGCTGGCCACCGCGGCGCGGGCGGTCACCCCACACCCGTGGACGCTCGTCAACACCCACCACCATTTCGACCACTGCTTCGGCAACGCGACGCTCGCCACCGACCCACCCCGCCCGGTGTACGCGCACGAGGTGGCCGCCGCCGCGCTCCGCGACCGGCCGGACCGGCTGCGCCGGGCGGCCTGGGAAGAGATGCGGGCGGAGCATCCCGGGCTCGCCGCCGAGCTGGCCGGGACGACCCTGCTGGCCCCGACGCACACCGTGCACACCGAGACGGTGCTGGACGTCGGCGGCCGGCGGGTGGTGCTGCGGCACCCGGGTCACGGGCACACCGACGCGGATCTGGTGGTGCACGTGCCGGACGCCGACGTGCTGGTCGCCGGGGACCTGGTGGAGCAGTCCGGGCCACCGGCGTTCGAGGAGTCGTACCCGTTGCAGTGGCCGGACGCGGTCGCCGAGCTGCTGCGGATGACCACGTCGGCGACGGTGGTGGTGCCCGGCCACGGGGAACCGGTGGACGCGGAGTTCGTCCGGGCCCAGCACGCCCGGCTGGTCGAGCTGGCCTGGCTGATCCGGGCCGCCCACACGGCCGGCGCACCGCCGGAGCGGGTGGCCGCCGACTCCCCGTTCGGTGCCCGCCCCGGCCTGGTCGCCGCCCGCCGGGGCTACCTCGAACTCGACGGCGCCCCCTGACGGCCGCCGGCTGACCGCCCGGCGTCGGCGCTGACCGCCCACCCGCCGGCCGCCCGCCGTCGCCCGACCGGGCGATCGGGCGGTCCGGCGACCGCGAGGGGCTGCGGCGGTCAGGCGGCGAAGCGGCGGCGCACCTCGTCCCGGGTGGGCATGGCGACCGCGCCGCCGGGCGACTCGCAGACCAGGCCGGCGACCCGCAGCGCGAACGCCACCCGCCGGTGCCAGTCGGCCGGCGCGGTCGGTTCGCCGTCGACGAGCAGCTCGGCCACGAGCGCGGCCATCACCGAGTCACCCGCGCCGGTGGCGTCCACCGCCCGCACCTTCGGGGCGGGCACCCGGACCGGGTCGGGGCCGGCGGCGACCAGGGCACCGTCCGCGCCGAGGGTCACCACCACCGTGCCCGCACCCAACTCCCGCAGGTACGCCGCGACCCCCTCGACCGGCTCGTCGGGCCAGAGCAGGGCGGCGTCGGCGCTGCTGAGCTTCACCAGGTGCGCCCCGGCGGCGAACTCCACCACCACCTCCCGCAGACCGGCCAGCTCCGCCGGACCGGCCAGCAGCCGGGGGCGGACGTTGGGGTCGAAGACCCGCAGGCCGGGCGCGAGCGACCAGGCCCGGCGTGCGGCGGCGAGCGTGGGCGGGCTCAACAGCACGATCGAGCCGCAGTAGAGCACGTCCGCGCCCTCGACCAGCGCCACGTCCAGGTCGTCGGCGGCGAGCAGGCCGTACGACGGCGGGTCGCCGTAGAACCGGAAGTCCGGCTCGGCCCCGGTGTGCGTGGTCACCGCCAGCGTGGTGGGTGCCGCGACGGTGACCGCCCCGGTCAGCCCGACCCCGGCGGTGGCCAGGAAGTCGCGGATCCGGCCGGCGAGCACGTCGTCGCCGAGGGAGCCGACGAACTGGGCCGTGCCGCCGAGCCGGGCCACCCCGACGGCGACGTTGAGCGGGCCGCCGCCGATCGCCTGGCGGAACACCGGCCGACCCTCGCACTCGGCGTCCAGCAGGTCGATCAGCGCCTCACCGAGCACCACCGCGTATCCCACGTCGCCTCCCAGCGCCTCGTCGTCCGGCTACCAGGCTGGCACAACGGCCCACGCCGATCGGGGCCGGCCGGGCAACCGGACCCTACCCATCGAGCAACGACTATTGCGCGGTTCGTCCGGACGTGATGGTATTACTGTGCCGGGCCGGCGCGGAGGGCTGCCGCACCCGCTCGGCGATCAGCTGGGGTCAGACGCGAGAGGCACCGGTCCGTGGGCACGGACCGCCGACGGCACTCGCCCGCCGGCCCCTGTCGGGCCGCCGGCCAGAGCCGCGACCGACGCATCCCTCACCTTGTGCGGGGCAGGCGCTCACGCCACCCCCGCGGATCAGGAGAAGCTCGTGCTCCGTTCCCGTACGGCCGCGTTGTTCACCGCGGCCGCCACCCTCGCCTTCGGGGCCGTCGCCCTGACGGTGCAACCGGAACCGGCCGCCGCGCACGGCACGCCGATCGTTCCGGGCAGCCGGACCTACCTGTGCTGGCAGGACGGCCTCTCCCCCACCGGCGAGATCAGGCCGAACAACCCGGCCTGCTCCGCCGCCGTCGCCCAGAGCGGCACCAACTCCCTCTACAACTGGTTCAGCGTGCTCCGCTCGGACGCCGGCGGACGCACCGTCGGCTTCATTCCCGACGGCAAGCTGTGCAGCGGTGGCAACACCGGTTTCGCCGGGTACGACCTGGCCCGCACCGACTGGCCGCTGACCCACCTGACGTCCGGCGCGCGGCTGGACTTCAAGTACAGCAACTGGGCCCACCACCCCGGCACGTTCTACTTCTACGTGACGAAGGACAGCTGGAGCCCGACCCGGCCGCTGGCCTGGAGCGACCTGGAGGAGCCGTTCCTCACGGTGACCAACCCGCCCCAGCAGGGCGCGTCGGGCACCAACGAGGGGCACTACTACTTCAGCGGGAACCTGCCGTCGGGCAAGTCCGGCCGGCACATCATCTACTCCCGCTGGGTCCGCTCGGACAGCCAGGAGAACTTCTTCGGCTGCTCGGACGTCACCTTCGACGGCGGCAGCGGCCAGGTGACCGGGGTCGGCAGCGGTAACAACCCCACCACTCCCCCGCCGAACCCCACCACGACGCCGCCCAACCCGACCACCACGCCGCCGAACCCCACCACGACGCCGCCGAACCCGACCACCACGCCGCCGAACCCGACCACCGCACCGCCGGGCAACAGCGACTGCATGGCGGTCTACCGGGTGGTCAGCGCCTGGTCCGGTGGTTTCCAGGGTGAGGTCACCATCATGAACCACAGCACCCGCACCTACGGTGGCTGGGCGGCGAGCTGGACCTGGCCCAACGGCCAGGTGATCTCGCAGGTCTGGAACGGCACGCTGAGCACCAGCGGGTCGACGGTGACAGTCACCAACGCCGCGTACAACGGCTCCGTCGCGCCGGAGAAGACGACCACGTTCGGCTTCACGGCCAGCAGCACCGGAACGAACGGGCTGCCCACGATCACCTGCTCCGGCCGGTGACCTGACGCTGAGGAGGACCGGAGGCCCCCGCCCGTCGGGGGCCTCCGACTCATCCGGGGACCGGTGCCCGACGCGCGGGCAGCAACCTGTGGACCGGCGATCCGGGCAGCCCGCGGACCTGCCGGGGGCCGCCACGGCGAGCAGCCCGGGGTCAGCGGACCATGCTGCCGACGACCGGCTTGGTGAGCAGGGCGGACTGGTTGCGCTGGATGCCCGGGTCGAGGGTCTTGGCCACGAAGATGGCGTGCCAGATGCAGAAGATCAGCACCGTCCACACCTTGCGGGAGTTGTCCGCCTCCTCCCGCTTGTGCTCCTCCAGCAGCCGCATCGCGTACGACAGGTCGATCAGGTCGCCGGCGCCGGAGGTGGACAGCACGTGCCGGGCCCACTCGTACATCTCGCCGCGCAGCCAGACCCGGGTCGGGGTCGGGAAGCCCAGCTTCCTCCGGTTGACGATGGCCGGCGGCACGACCCCCTGCAACGCCTGACGCATGGCGTACTTGGTGGCGTCGGAGCGGGGCGGCAGCTTCAGGTCGACCGGGATGGTGGCCGCCACGTCGAAGACCGCCCGGTCCAGGAACGGCACCCGGACCTCCAGCGAGTGCGACATCGAGATCCGGTCCGCCTTGACCAGGATGTCACCGCGCAGCCAGGTGTAGAGGTCGACGTACTGCATCTTGGTGACGTCGTCCAGCTCGGTGCACTCGGCGTAGATCGGGGCGGTGACGTCGGTGTAGCGCACCGAGGGGTCGTAGCGGCGCAGCAGGTGCTGCTTCTCCTCCTCGGTGAACATCCGGGCGTTGCCGTAGTAGCGCTGCTCGATCGGGGTGGTGCCGCGCTCCAGGAAGCTCTTGCCCTTGACCCCCTGCGGGATCGCCTTGGAGACCGCGCGCAGGCCCTTCTGCACCCCGCCGGGCAGGCCGTTGACGGTGCCGAGGGAGAGCGGCTCCCGGTAGATGGTGTAGCCGCCGAAGAACTCGTCGGCACCCTCACCGGAGAGCACCACGGTGACGTGCTCGGCGGCCTTCTTGGCGACGAAGTAGAGCGGCACCAGCGCCGGGTCGGCCACCGGGTCGTCCAGGTGCCAGACGATCTTCGGCAGCGCGTCGATCATGTCCTGCGGCCCGATCTTGGTCGGGATGGTGGTCACGTCGAGGTGCCGGGCCGATTCCTGGGCCACGTCGATCTCGGAGTAGCCGGGCACGTCGTAGCCGACGGTGAAGGTGAGGATGTTGGGGTTGAACTCGCGCGCCAGGGCCACCACGGCGGTGGAGTCGATGCCGCTGGACAGGAACGAGCCGACCGGCACGTCGGAACGCATGTGCATCCGGACGCTCTCCCGCAGCGTCTCCCGGATGTCGTGGTAGAGCCGCTGCTCGTCGGTGACCGGGGCGGGCCGGAACACCGGCCGGTACCAACGTCGGACGTCCAGCCGACCCCCCGGGGACCAGGTCAGGTACTCCCCGGAGCCGATCCGGCTGATCCCCTGGTGCAGGGTGCCGGGCTCGGGGACGTACTGGAGGGTCAGGTAGTGGCTGAGGTTGGCGGTGTCGATCCCGGCGTCGCCCTGGTAGTAGGAGTGCGCGAAGGGCAGCAGCGCCTTCTTCTCCGAGGCGAGGTAGAGGCCGTCGGCGGTCTCCAGGTAGTGCAGCGGCTTGATGCCGAAGTAGTCCCGCGCGCCGAACGCCCGACGCTCCTGCCGGTCCCAGATGACGAAGGCGAACATGCCGCGCAGCCGGGTGAGCACCTGCTCGCCCCAGTAGTGGTAGCCGGCGACGATCACCTCGCCGTCACCGGCGGTGGCGAACTGGGCCCCGAAGGTGCGAACCAGCTCCTCCCGCAGCTCGATGTAGTTGTAGATCTCGCCGTTGAAGGTGAGCAGGTAGCGACCGCCGGCGTACGGCAGCGGCTCGTGGCTGGAGGCGACGTCGATGATCGCCAGCCGCTTGTGCGCGAACACCCCGTCCGCGTAGTGGCCGGTGGCGTCGCCGACCACCTCGACCCCTGTCTCGTCCGGTCCGCGGTGGTGCAGGCATTCCAACGCCCCCGCGATGTTGTCGCGGTGGGCGGCGGCGTTGCCGTTCGCGCTGAAGAAGGCCAGGAGTCCGCACATGGTCGTCATCTTTCCACGCGGCGCAATCCGGTCGCGCGGCACCGCACGACCTGCCCCTCTCCACGCGGCACACGCCCGCTGTCCCACTTCCACGCGGCGCGCGTCGCCTGCGCGGAGCGGTCGGCGGGCACCGCAGGCACCCCGCCGGGCCAACGCCGGGGTACCGTCTGGACGAGCGACGAGGCGGAGGGAGCCGACATGGCCGAGGACCGGACGGACGGCAAGCCGGCGGACGGCACCGAATCGCACGACCCGGATTTTCCGGAGGCGTTCCTGTCCTTCATGCGGCGGGGCTGGCGGGACACCAGTCTGCCGGTCGGCCCCCGGCCGGAGGTCGCGCACCATGCCAAGCGGCGGTCCGCGCTCTCCGCGGCCTTCCCGGGCGAGACGCTTGTCATCCCCACCGGCACCGAGAAGGTACGCGCCAACGACACCGACCATCCGTTCCGGCCGGGCAGCGACTTCGCGTACCTGACCGGCGACCATGACCCGGACGGCGTCCTGGTGCTGCGTCCCAACGGTTCGGGGCACGACGCGACGCTGTACATGCGCCCCCGCTCCTCGCGGGAGACCGACGAGTTCTTCCGCAGCAGGCACGGCGAGCTGTGGGTGGGCCGGCGGCACACGCTTGCCGAGAAGTCCACCGAGCTGGGCCTGCCCACGGAGGACCTGACCGCGCTGGACGGGGCGTTGGCGCGGATGGCGCCGGGGCGTACCCGGGTGTTGCGCGGTTTCGATAAGCGGGTGGACGCGGCGGTGCGGCCGTGGGACGGCCCCCGGGAGGAGGGCCAGCCGGCCCGCGACCGGGAACTGGCCATCGCGATCGCCGAGCTGAAGCTGGTCAAGGACGAATGGGAGGTCGCCCAGCTCCAGGACGCGGTCGACGCCACCGTACGCGGCTTCGAGGACGTGGCCCGCGCGCTGCCTGCCGACCGGGGTGTCTCCGAGCGGCTGCTGGAGGGGATCTTCGCGCTGCGGGCCCGGCACGACGGCAACGACGTCGGCTACAACTCGATCGTCGGGGGCGGCGAGCACGCGACGATCCTGCACTGGGTGCACAACCACGGCGCGACCCGTCCGGGTGAGCTGCTGCTGATGGACATGGGGGTGGAGAACCGCAACCTCTACACCGCCGACGTGACCCGGGTGCTGCCGGTCGACGGCCGCTTCACCTCGTTGCAGCGCCAGGTCTACGACGCGGTGTACGCCGCCCAGCAGGCAGGCATCGATGCGATCCGGCCGGGGGTGGGGTTCCGCGAGGTGCACCTGACCTCGATGCGGGTGCTCGCCGAGGCGCTGAAGGATCTCGGTCTGCTGCCGGTGAGCGTCGACGAGGCGATGGACCCGGCCTCCACGGTCTACCGACGGTGGACCCTGCACGGCACCAGCCACATGCTCGGCATCGACGTGCACGACTGCGCCAACGCACGCAAGGAGAAGTACCGCGACGGCCAGCTCGGCGAGGGCTACGTGCTCACCGTCGAGCCGGGGCTCTACTTCCAGCCGGAGGACGAGCTGGTCCCCGAGGAGCTGCGCGGCATCGGCGTCCGGATCGAGGACGACATCCTGGTCACCGCGACCGGCTCGGTGAACCTGTCGGCCGGGCTACCCCGACGCTCCGACGAGGTGGAGACCTGGCTGGCCGAGCAGCGCGAGGCAGGCCCCCGCCTCCCCGGCTGACCGAGCACCATCCGCAGCGGCTCCGCCGCCGGAGGCGTTCCCCGATGGGTGGCGCGCACTGGCGGCGGGGCCGCAGTCGTCCACCCGCCCCGGCTCCCGTAGCGCCCCCACCCCGCCCGTGCAGCCGTGGGGGACGAGACGGAACAGCCCATGATCGTGCTCGATCCATGATGCAGTGGCATCCCGCCGCCACGAGACCACTACATCGTGGACAACACCGTTGCGTTAGGTGGAACGGCTGTTCGTCAACCACCGCTGCCTCGCCGATCATGGAGTTGTGGTGGGTAACAGAACGCCCGTAAAACCCCCAAAGTCGGCACCACCACTCCATGATCGCCAAGCGGGCCCACCCCGCTCCCCGATCGGGCACTTCCTGTCCCGGGTTGACCAGCCGCCCACGGCGTTAACGCCAAGGTGTTGACATCGTGGAAGCAGCACGATCTTGCAGCCTGCGGGCATGGCGGAAGCTTCACTCCCGGCTCACACTCGCCCTCCCGTTACCTGGGAGCAGCCGAAACGAAGACACCCAAGCCCTGATGCCCGTAAAGATCACCAGCCTCGATCAGGATCGTGATCGCCTGCCGAACGGTCGACTGACTGCCCACCTCGTACAGGGCCGCCAGTTCCTTGGTGGAGGGCAGCTTATGACCGGGCGGCCACTCGCCTTCGGCGATGCGCCTCCTGATGTCAGCGATGATCCGTCGATAGTGCGGCTCAAACCTGCGCGATGTGGACATGCGAGTACTCCCAGCTAGGCACGTCCATCTGATCACGAAGCCGGGAAGAACTTCAAGCGCATCGTTGGCTTCACCGACATTATCGGTAAAGTTCCTTGAGGAACGCCCAGCTAGGCACTGGTCGATCCCCAGCCGGGGCAGTGCGCCGCACCCGCAGCCAGGAACCCCCTTCCGGGCTGGTCGGCGTGCTGCCCCGGCACCCAGCCAGGCAGAGGAGGCACGGTGGAGACGAATACGGAGGTGCCGGTCGCCAGCGCGATCTGGGCGGTCGAGGAGGTGGCCGCCGAGCTGCGCGAGACATACCTCGGGGTGGCCGCCGCGATGGTGCTGCTGGACCGTGTCGGCGCGGGGTGCCCGCACCCGGCGCTGCGGCTGGCCCGGCGCAGCAGCGGGGACGCCCTCGACCTGGCCGGCGAGGTCGACCAGCAGGTCACCGACGGGGTACGCCGACTCCGGGTCGCCGCCGGGCACATCGAGCCGGACACCATCGGTGGGCTGGTCGAGGTGCTGGACAGCGTGGGCAGCCGGTGGAGTGCGGCGGCCGATCGGATTCGGCTTCTCCCGGCCCGGGTCACCGCCGCCGGCCGGCAACTCCGCGACGCGCTCCCCGCCGACGCCCCACCAGCCGACCCCACCGCCCGGCAGGAGCACGACACCGAGACGACCGCGCGGCAGTGGCAGCACGCCGCCGAACAGCTCGACCTGATGGCCGAGTGCCTGACCTCGGCCGTCGCCGCGCTGGCGTCGTACACCGAAGGGTTGTCCGGCGCGACCACCTGAAGTCCCGCACAGCCCGACACGACCGAGAGGCGAGACAGGATGATCTATCGAGCCGGGCGGCGGCTGCTGCCGCAGCACGTCCGCGCCGTCACCTTCGGCACCCGCCGGTGGCGCGGTCTCGACCCCGACCAGGTGTACGCCTTCCTCGACCAGGTCGCCGACGAACTGGAACACCTCACCCGCGACCTGGCCACCGCCACCACCGAGGGTGAACGCATCCGGGCGGCGCTGCGGCGGTGGGGGTCCGGGCACACCGACTGCCGCCGGACCCGGACGGCCCGGAACAGCGGGTGGCCCCGGTGAACGACCCGTGCTGGATCATCCACCTACCGACCAGGCTGACCAGCGTCGACGAGGCCGCCGCCCTGGCGATGGCGTTACGCCGCTCACTCGGCCACGTGCTCGCCATCGACTTCGGCGAGACCACCCTCTCCGAGGAAGACCAGCAGTCCACGCGTACCCGGATCTGGTGCGACGCCCCACTCGACGGCCCCGGCCCCCGCCCATGCCCGGCCGGTCGCTGCGGACGCCCCGCCGGCCACGACGGCGGGTGCGCGCCGACGCCAGAGTGAGCGGCACACGATCATCTGCGTGCTACGAGTAGTCGACACGGCGTGCCGAGTCACGCGCAAATGATCACGAACTGATCACCTCAAGGTCGCTCCGCGTCGTCACGTCGGGCGCACCTTTCACGATCACGCTCGAACCACGAAGTAGTGGCCTTCGGAACTACGGAGGCCACTACTTCGTGCTTTCAGCACGATCTTGCGTTGGCGGGTGGCGGTGGGCATGCGACGCCCGGCCGTCCGGGAATGCGCCTGACCGACGGACAGCGTCCCCAAAGCGGGCTTTCTTCGGTTTTGACCTCATAGCGAGGAACCTTCTCATACCGTGTCTTTCGGGAGCTACAACCGATTTGTAGCAGGGGACGCTCGCTCAGGCGCGGCGACCCTGTCTGGTACGAGGAGAGGGCAGAGAGCTCCGATGTCCAACTACCTAACGAACAACGAAGCCTCCGCGCGGGCGACGGTGAGCAGGAGCCGTCGCAAGCTCTGGCTCGCCAGTGGCGTCGCCGGGTTGACAGGTGTGGTCAGTCTCGCCGCGGTGGGCATCGCCGGCAGCGCCGGGGCGGTCGGGGTGAGCGGACTGAAGTGGAACACCACTCAGCAGGTCACCAAGGACGGCGACCAGGGCCGTGGCGACGAGGGCCCGGACCGTGGCGGCAAGGACGAACACGGGGGCAAGGACCGCGAGCGCGGGAAGGAGGTGCCCTGCGACACCGACAAGCTCATCCAGGCCATCGTCTTCGCCAACAGCCGCGACGGCGGCGTGCTGGACCTGGCCAAGGGCTGCACCTACAACCTGACCCGCAACCAGGACGGCAACGGCCTGCCGGTGATCACCCAGGACATCACCCTGCGGGGTGAACACACCACGATCACCCGGGACGCCACCGCCGACTACTTCCGGATCCTCAACGTGGGTCCCGGCGGTCACCTGAACGTCAAGGGCCTGACCATCAAGGGCGGTCAGACCATCGAGGCGTTCACGGCCGTCGCGCCGGAGGCGGTCTGGGGTGCCTTCTCGGACTCCCAGGCGCTCGCCGCCCAGGTGAAGGCCGGCACGCCGCTGGCCCAGGCGCTCGCCGCCCGGAAGGCGAACCCGAAGGCCGGCCTGAAGGCCGCGCCGAAGGCCACGCCCAAGGCCACCGTGCAGGTGTCGCCGAAGGCCAAGCCTGGGGTCGTCACGCCGCTGGTCCAGGAGCCGGGCATCAACGACGGCGCCGGGATCCTGGTGCAGCCGGGTGGCACTGCCGAACTGTTCGACACCTCGGTGGTGCTGAACCAGTCCGGTGGCAACGGCGGCGGGCTCGCCAACTTCGGCACCACGTCGCTGCGGCACACCGACGTCGCCCACAACACCGCCTTCTTCTTCGGCGGTGGCGTCTTCAACGCCGGCCTGCTCAAGGTCGACGAGTCCACGATCACCGACAACACCGCCGTCATCGGTGGTGGCGGTGTCTCCAACGGCGCCGCGGAGATCTTCACCGAGGACGTCGACGGTGGCACCGTCCTGATCGAGAAGTCCAAGATCACCGACAACGAGACGCTCGGCTTCGGCGGCGGCCTGCTCGACATCGGGGGCAACACCACCGTGCGCTACACGGAGCTCCTGTCGAACACCGCAGTGCTCGCCGGTGGCGGTATCGCCGCAGCGGACGCCCAGGTCAACGTGTTCTACTCGACGGTGGCCAAGAACAGCACCGCGGGCGTGGGCGGCGGCGTGGCCGTGGCCTTCGACAGCGCGGTCACCATCGAGAAGAGCTACCTCAAGGAGAACACCGCCGGCTTCTTCGGCGGCGGGCTGTTCAACGTGGACAGCGTCACCACTGTGCGCGAGTCCGAGATCGTCGCCAACCGGGCCCTCGGTCCGATCGGCGTCGGCGGCGGCATCTTCAACGCCTTCGGCGAGGTCAACCTCAGCCGGACGAAGGTCGCCGACAACTTCGCCACCTTCGCCCCGGGCGGTGTCTTCACCTTCGAGGGCACGGTGAACGTGGACAACAAGTCCGCAATCGTCGCGAACCGTCCGACCAACTGCCTGGCCATCCCGGGCGACACCATCCCGAACTGCTTCGGCTGAGCACCCTCGGGTGACGTGCCACCGGTGACGGCGGCACACCGGGCAGGACGCGCACCGGCCCCCCTCCGCACCACGCGGAGGGGGGCCGGTCGTCGTCGGATCAGCGCTGGACGAAGACCGCCACGCTGCGTGCCGGCACGGTGAAGGTGCCCGCCGCCCGGTCGAACGACGCGGTCCGCAGCACCGGGTCGGCCGAGCCGGCCAGCACCGGGTGCAGGGTGGTGTCCGTGCCGCGCAGACCGGTCACCGTCTGCTTCGCCGCCGTCGGGGTGCCGTTGAAGACCACGGTCACCGACCTCCACCGGCCGCCCAGCCCCCGGGCGTCCAGGGTCATGGTGAGCACACCCGGGGTCTCCTTCACCCCGGACAGCGGGAACGCGACCCGCTGCTGCACCTGCTCGGCGGTGGACAGCCCGAACACCGGCGAGGACTGCCGGATCCTCAGCAGCTCCGCATACCGGGCGTCGGCCAGGTCGATCGCGGCGCAGTCCGGCACCAGGGACGGATCGGCCAGCAGCGGCTTCGCGTACGACCACTTGTCCTGGTTGTCCGCCGCCGGGGGCAGGCCGGCACCGAACCCGTTGCCCTGGGTGCAGTCCCAGCGGATCTGGTTGAACCAGTCGCCGGAGTTGTAGGAGTTGCGGTCCAGCGACTTCGAGCGCAGCCGCTCGGAGCCGGCCGCCACGAACCCGGTCCCCTGCCCGAGGGCGGTGGTGGCCAGGGCCAGCACCTGCATCCGGGCCCGGTCCGCCGCCGAGGTGCCCGACGGCAGTTTGTACGCCAGCGCGTCGTACAGGATCTCGTTGTCGTGCGCGTCGACGTAGGTGACCGCCTCACCTGGGGCGGCGGTGTAGCCGGCCGGCGAACCGTTGTAGTCCACCTGCGCCCCGGTGACCCGCCGGCCGGTGGAGTCGGTGAACCGGTAACCGCGCAGGTTGCCGGTCAGCCCCACCTTGATCAGGTCCTGGGAGTGCAGCAGCCGGGCCTTCTGCTCGGCGGTGCTGCCGTTCACCTCGTCACCGTTGGGGTCGGTGTAGAGGCCGGAAGCGAATCCCTGCACGCGCGGATTGCCGTCGAAGGGACCGCCGCCGCGTACCGCGTCCCGGAGCCGGTCGTTGAAGGTGCCGATACCGGTGCCGGCCATGTTGGCCTGGGTGGCCTGCACGAACCGGGCGTCGTCGGCGACCTCGCCGAAGTTCCAGCCCTCGCCGTAGAGCAGGATCCGCCGACCGTCGACGCCGTCGCGGGCGAGGGTCAGCTTGTCCAGCGCGGCCCGTACGGCCAGGATGTTCGCCTTGGGGTGGTGGCCCATCAGGTCGAACCGGAAGCCGTCCACCTTGTACTGCTTCGCCCAGACGACGAGCGAGTCGACCACCAGCTTGCCCATCATGGCGTGCTCGGGGGCGGTGTTGGCGCAGCAGGTCGAGTCGGCGACAGTGCCGTCGTCCAACTGCCTGTGGTAGTAGCCGGGCACCACCTGGTCCAGCACCGACTTCGCGTCGGTGCCGGCGGCGGAGGTGTGGTTGTAGACCACGTCCAGCACCACCCGCAGGCCGGCTCCGTTGATTCCGGCGACCATCCGCCGGAACTCGGCGGTCCGCTGCGCCCCGTCCGGGTCGACCGCGTAGCCGCCCTCCGGGACCGTGTAGTGCAGTGGGTCGTATCCCCAGTTGTAGCCGTCGGTGTCGGCGACCGCCGCGACGCACGCCTGTTGCCGGTCGGAGTCCGGTGGCAGTTTCGCCAGGTCGCAGGCGGGCTGCCGCTGGTCGGCCCGCTTCTCGGGGATGGTGGCGAAGTCGAACACCGGCAGCAGGTGCAGGTAGTCGACCCCGGCGTCACCGAGGGCGGTCAGGTGCTTCATCCCGGCCGTGCCCGGGTCGGTGAAGGCCAGGTAGGTGCCCCGCCGCCCGGCCGGCACGGTGCTGTCGGCGATGGAGAAGTCGCGTACCGACAGCTCGGAGATCTGCGCCTTCGACGCGGCCGGCGCGGCCGGCTTGCGCAGCCCGGACCAGCCGGCGGGGGCGAGCGCCGGGTCGGCCAGGTCGACGATCTGGCTGTGCGTGGAGTCGGCGGCGAGCGCCACCGAGTAGGGGTCGGTGACCGACGCGGTGACGATCTTCTGGGCGGCCGGCTGCCAGGCTTCGACCCGGTAGCGGTAGTAGCGGCCGGTCCAGTCGCGGCTGCCGTGCACCGACCAGACGCCGGTGCGGTCGTCGCGGCGCATCGCCACCGTGCGCGGCGACGCCGACGGCATGTCGAACAGTTCGAGCGCGACCGTCCGGGCGGTGGGCGCCCAGACCGCGAGCGTGGGCACCTTCCCGGCGAAGGTGACGCCGAGCGTCGCGTCGGTGGCGGCGCGGTAGACGTCGTCGAGCACGCCGGGGATCTGCACCCCTGTCGCGCGGAGCAGCGCGCCTCCGGCGTCCCGCTCGGTCACCACGAGTTGCCCGCGCAGCGCCGCCGGCACCCGGGCCAGGTCCGCCCGGTCCAGGCCGAACGCCTGGTGGGCCCAGAGGTGCGGGAAGGCCGCGCGTTGGACCTCGGTGAGCCCGTTGCGCTGCGCCCGCAACGGCAGCGAGGTGTACGTCCCGGACAACTCGCCGTCGACCACGCTCAGCCCGCCGGCCGGGGCGGCCACCAACGCGTACGCCCTGCCGTCGGTCGGGCCGGTGGCCCAGACCACGGTGGACCTGTCGATCCACTGGGCCTGCTGTTTCGTGATGTCGACGTCCTTCCCGGCGCCGGCGGCCGAGGTGGGCAGCAGCCGGCCGGGCACCCCGCCCAGCAGCCAGACCTCGTGGCCGACCCCGGTGAGGTCGAGCCGCTGGTCGTCGGGCTGATCCTTGGCGTCGCCGCGGTGGATGATGTAGTTGAGCCCGGTCGCGCCAGCAGCCAGCGGCACCCGGAACAGCGCACCGAACGAGTCGACCTTCTCGGGCAGGAGCGGGGCGGACCAGTCGGTCGGGGTGGCCGCGCCGTCCCACAGGTGCAGGCCCCACCCGGCGTAGTCGTTGTCGGCCTTGCGCCAGTGGATGATCGCGGTGCCCGGGTCGACGGCCGGGTCAGGTTCACCGGTGGCGGCCTGCCGGGTGGGATAGAGCGCCGGGTCGCCCTGCTTGACCCAGACCTCGCCGGTGGTCGTCACGTCGACGGTGCGGTCGGTGGCGACGTCCTTGTTGCCGGTCTTGTCGACCACCAGGAAGCCGACCGACTTCGCCCCGGGCTTGAGTTTGACCCAGGCGAACCGGCCGTACGAGTCCTCCCCGGCGAACGGCTGCCCGGCGGGCCACTCGGTCACGTACGCCGGGTCGAGGTCGCCCCAGGCGTAGAGCCCCCAGTCGTCGTAACCACCAGCGGGGCGCTGGTAGTGCACCACCAACCAGTCCCGGGACGCGCCCTGCGCCGGGGTGCCGACCACGCCGGTCGACCGGGCGGAGGTGGTCCGTCCCTTCCCGTCCCGGACCACCGCCTTGTACTCGACCCGGGTGCCCCCGGCCAGCCCGGTCAGGTCGTGGTGCACGGTGTACGGCGCGGTGTGCGCGCTGCCCAGCAGGGTCCACTTGCCACCCGAGACCCGGGCGGCGACGGTGACGGTGGCCAGCGGGTCCCCGGTCACCTGGGCGGTGACGGCGGCCCGGGTGGCGACCGGGTCGGCCCCCGGCGCGGTGAGGGTGACGGTCGGCTTCGCGGTGGCCTGCGGCACGGCCCGACCGGCGCGGAACACCACCGCCGACCCGGCCGGCACGGTCAGGCTCAGCTTCCCGTCGGCGCCGGTGGTCGGGGTGGCCGTGCCACCGTAGATGCCGGTGAATACGGTGCCGGGCGTCCAGGTGTCCACTGTGACAGTCTGCGGGGTGCCGGCGTTGTTCACCGCCACCAGGTACTCGGTGCGGTCGGCCGGGGAGATCCGGGAGAAGGCGAAGACGCCCGGCCCGTCGGCGGCGTACCGGGTGACCTGGACGCCGTCGCGCAGCCCGGGGTGCGCGGCCCGCAGCCGGCCCAGCTCGGCGATGGTCCGGTACAGCGGGTGGGTGGTGTCGAACTGGTCGCTGGCGTGGGTACGGGTGGTGCCGATCAGGTCGTCGTCGAGGTAGTCCGCCGTCCGGGTGGCGAACATGTCCTGCCGGGCGTCCTTGTCCCCGCCGGGGCCGGTGAAGCCCTGCTCGTCGCCGGAGTAGACGACCGGCTGCCCCCGGGTGAGGAACATCAACTGGTGGGCGAGCCGGTCCCGGCCGAGCTGCCGGGCGTCGTCCCCACCGGCGGCGGCGACGAACGAGCCGATCCGGCCCATGTCGTGGTTGCCGAGGAAGGTGGTCAGCCGGCCGGCGTCGGTGTCCCGCGCGGCGTACAGCGAATCCTTGGCGTAGACGTCGGCGAGGGCCTTGGCCGGGCCGTCGGCGGCGGTGTAGGCGCGGGCCGCCTCCTGGAAGGAGAAGTCCAGGGTGGCCGGCAGCCCACCGCGCCGCACGTAGGTGGAGGTGACCTCCTGGTCGGCGCTGTAGACCTCGCCGAACATGAAGAAGTCCTTCTTCCCGGCCTTGTCGGCGGCGCGCTTGATGCCCTGGCTGAACTGCGGCCAGAAGTCGAGGTTGACGTGCTTGACGGTGTCCAGCCGGAAACCGTCGACGTCGGTGCTGGCGATCCAGTCGCCGTACGCCTTGGTCAGGCCCTTGACCACCTCGGGACGCTCGGTCCACAGGTCGTCGAGGCCGAAGAAGTCACCGTACTCGCTGTTCTCCCCGGCGAAGGTGGAGTCGCCCCGGTTGTGGTACATCGTCGGGTCGTTCAGCCAGGCCGGCACCTTGACGCCCGCGTCGGCCGCGCTGGCGAAGGTCGGCGTGTACGGGCCGGCGTCGGTGTTCACCTTCGGGAAGGCCCGGGTGCCGTCGGCGTAGTTGCGGTCCTCGAACTCCCGCCCCTGCGCGTCGGTGTACGGCGAGGTCTTCTTGTCGACGTAGGCGTACTTGCCCTCGGCGTAGGAGATGACGTCGGCGGTGTGGTTGACGATGACGTCGAGGTAGACCTTGATGCCCCGCCGGTGGGCCAGCGTGACCAGGCGCTTCATCTCCTCGTTCGTGCCGAAGTGCGGGTCCACCTGGGTGAAGTCGGTGATCCAGTAGCCGTGGTAGCCGGCGGAGACGTCCGCGCCGCTGCCCTGGACGGGACGGTTCTTGAAGATCGGCGCCAGCCAGATGGCGGTGGTGCCGAGACCCTGGATGTAGTCGAGCTTGTCGATGACGCCCTTGAGGTCGCCACCGTGGTAGAAGCCCTTGTCCGTCGGGTCGAGGCCGGTGCGCAGCCGGTCGCCGGTCAGGCCACCGGTGTCGTTGCGTCGGTCGCCGTTGGCGAACCGGTCCGGCAGGACGAAGTAGAACTGTTCGGCGCGGCCCCTACCGGTGCCGGCGGCGAGCAGGGCCTCGGTGGAGGGTTCGGCGCCCCACTGGGCGGCACCGGCGGCCGCGAGTGCATCGACGGTGGACGGCCGGTCGGTGCTGTCGGCACCGAGCTGGCGGACGGCGACCGGGACGCCGACGAGTGCGAGGGTGAGGGTGGAGACCAGGGCGAGCAGCGCCTTGCGCGGCAGCGGCGGGGGTTTCATCGACGGCCTTCCTATGGTCGCTGATTCGCCCGCACGCTAGCCCTTGCGGAAAAGTTCTGCAATACCTTGCAAACCAAGTCGCAACAAAGCAGCAACCTTGCACAAGACGCGGTCAACCGGCTGCCCGGCGGCGTGGCTGCCCGGTGGCGTGGCTCAGAGGCCGGAGCAGGCCACGCCGTCGACCGTGCACCGCGACGGCCGGATGCTGCCCCCGGTGTTCTCGAAGTGGAACCGCAACGGCACCGAGGTACCCGGCCCGACGTCAACCCCGCTGGTGTACGTGAACACCCCGCCGGACATCCGGGAACTGCCCTGCGGAGCCCCCTCCACCCACGAGGTGACCAGCCGGCTGCCGGCCGGCGGGACCAGCCGGACCGTCCAGGACCGGGACACCCGGTCGCGGTTGTACAGCAGCACCTCGCCGATGAACGCCTCGTTGTTCCAGCTGTCCATCACCCGGAACCGGCCGGTCACCGGTGACGACGGTGGCGGAGGCGGAGGCGGTGCCGGTGGCGGCGTGGTCGGGCCGGGCTGCGCCGCGCCCCCGGCCACGGGCGGCGGCGGGACCACCCCGCCGGCCGGTGGCGGAAGCGCGTCCCCACCGGTCGCCGGCTCACCCGGTACGACGTCGGCGGGCAGCTCGACCGGGGGCAGGTCGGTGCGGCGGGGCGTCAGCCCCGGGACGACCGGCTCGGGCAGGTTCGCCGCCACCCGCGCGGGGTTGGTCGCCCCCGATCCGGGCAGCGAGTAGGTCGGTGCCGGATCGGCCGGGCTGGCCTCGAACGCCGGTCCACGGCTGCGGTACGACGCCGACGCGACGATCAGGAGCACGACCATCACCAGCACACCGGCGGCGACCACGATCCATGGCGACGACGCCAGCGCACCCGCTCCGTGTGTTCGCGGCTGCGCGCGACGCATGCCGGACATGACCCTCCCTGGTCGGCCCCGTCCGAGAAGAGTAACGATTCAGGTGATTGTCGGAAAGTGCCCGACGTCCGGAGTTTGTCCTAACCGGACAGTTCGCCCGGATCAGCCCCGTACCCGTAACGCGTCCACCTGGAAGTAGACCCCGTTGCGCTTGACCGCCCAGATCGTGTAAGCCCCGCGGGGCAGGTCCCTGACGCTGAAGACCGTCTGCTGCGGCTGGTACCGGTCCGCCCGCGCACTCACCCGCTGCTGCTTCACCGGCCGGCCACCGGCATCGACGATCCACACGTCGGCGTCACCGTACTCGGGGTCGCGCGAGGTGATGTAGTCCAGCCCGGTGCCGGTGAACGTGAAGCTGAAGGAATCCCCGTCGTGCAAGGTGTAGTGCACGTCGTTGCGGTGGTCGCCGTACGGCCGGTCCCGGGAGACCGCCCACCGACCACGGTAGTTGACGCCCGGAGCGTCGTCGTTGAGCAGCGTGGTCGGCGTCGGTGAGGGCGTCGCGGTCGACGGCGTGACGGATGCCGACGGCGTCGCCGACCGGGACGCGGTGGGCGTCCGCCCGTTCGGGGGTGGCGCGGCACCGGGCCAGCCGCCGGAGTCCCGCCTGGTCCGGGTGGGCGACGGGGACGACGACGGCAGGACCGACGCGGTCGCCACCGGCACCCCCGGCACCATGACGGCTTCGCTGCGGGAACCGGCACCGTGCTCGGCGTAACGGTCGTGACCGAAGACCGCCACCATCGCCTTGACCATCAGGAAGATCAGCACGATCACCGCGATCGAGGCGAGTATCCAGGGCAGGACGGCGACCACGTACGGCAGCCGAGAAGTCCACCGCGTCCCACGCGTCCCCGGCATGATCCTCCTCGGTCGACCCCGCACGCAGAGATTAGCGACCGTCCAGTACAGATGATCACAGGGGGCGGAGGGCGGGAATCCGTTCAGCCGGTCCGGACGACGGTGCAGATCGCCGGGCCGTCCTGGGTGTCCCGCAGCAGGTAGCGGTAGCGTTCCCCGACCACCAGCCCCGGCAGGGCGTAGCAGCCGGCGATGGCGGGCACGTCGCCGGTGGTGAGCGCCACCCCGTACCTGTCGGAGAAGTCGCTCAGCGTGTCGATGTCGGTGGATGCTCTCACGGCGTCACCAGTTGCCGTCGCCGGCCGTCGGCAAACCTCACCGGGGCGGGATCCGCACCTCGATCTCCGCGCCGAGCCGCGCGTCACCGGTCAGGTCCAGGTCGTCACCGCTCCAGAACCGGCCCGGGTCGTACCAGTTCGGCCGGCGGCCGGGCGGCAGCAGGCCCATCGCCTCGTAGGTCACCGCCACCACCTCCGCGCAGTACGCCGTCTCCAGCGCGCGGTCCCCGGCCTGCCGGTCGGCCGACCCGTCGTCGCCCCGGCCCCGACCCGGCAGGGGCAGCGGCAGGCGCAGATGCGGGACCCGCCCCCGCGCCCAGCGCCAGGCCAGTTGGGCGGTGGAGGGGAACGGGGTGCCGTCGAGCCGGGCCACGGTCTGCAACACCGCCTGCTCCATCGCCAGGTCGGCCGACGGTTCGAGCTGACGCAGCCAGGCCCGCTGACCGTACCGGTTGGCCCAGACGCAGACCGCGTCGCGCAGGTCGTGCAGCTGAACCCCGCGTTGGTGGCTGCCGGTCCACATGTCCCGCAGCGACCGCCCCAACTCGGCGTGCCACATCAGCGGCGGCATGTCGTCAAGCACCACCGCCATGCCGACGTGGTTGACGGGACTGTTGGTGGTGAACTGGATGGCCCGGTCCGGCACGCTGCGGCCCCGGAACACCCAGACGTCACCGGTACGGGTCAGGTCGACGGCCTCGTCCAGGCTGATGCTCATGAGCGTCTACCCTAGGCCGATGCGGCAACGGATGCGGTGGTGGAAGGTTCTCGGGTTGGCCGGTCTCGCGGGCGTCGCCGCGACCGGGGCGGTCGTCGCCCGCGCCGAGCGGCGTCGTCGCGCGTACACCCCGGAGGAGATCCGGGACCGGCTGCGCGAGCGGCACGCCCAGGCCGCGAAGCCCGACGGGTCGGCCTGACCAGGGCCGCTCGTCACCTCGTCGCGGCCGACCGGGACGGACGACGGATGGCCCGCGCTGCCGGCCGACGGTGGGCCGTCCACCGTGGCGGTGACGTGGCGATCTCGACGGTGTTGGCGCGGTTCTCGGCGCGTCGGCGGGACAGCCGGCCAGGCCGCGGGCGTTTAGGCTCACCGGCATGAATGGTTCGATCGCGCAGCAGCCCTTCGTGCTGTCGCCGCCCGGCGCTCTGGTCGAGCGGCAGGGCCGGGTCGACCTGCACCTGCCGGCCGACGCCGGCCCGCACCCCGCGGTGGTGCTGGTGCACGGCGCACCGCTCCCGCCGGGCACCGACGATCCCCGTGACTGGTTGCTCTACCGGGGTTACGGCGCGCTCCTCGCCGAGCAGGGCCTGGTCGCCGCCGCTATCAGCTACCAGGTGACCGACCTGGCCGAACTGCCGGCCACCGCCGACGACATCGCCGGCCTGGTCGACCTGGTCCGGACCGATCCGCGGGTCGACGCGGACCGGGTGGTGCTCTGGTTCTTCTCCGGTGGGAGCCTGCTGGCGGCGGACTGGCTGCGCGCGGCACCGGCATGGTTGCGGGGGATCGCGTTGACCTATCCACTGCTCGTCCCGTTGCCCGGCTGGGACGTCGACAAGCGTTTCCTGCCGATCGGTGCCCTCGAAGCCGGTACGCCGACGCCGGTGGTGCTGACCAGGGCCGGCCAGGACAAGATCCCCCAGGTGCTGATCGGCATCGCGGCGTTCCTCGACGCCGCCGACCGGGCCGGTCGACCGGTGCGGCTGGTGGAGGTACCGGACGGCCAGCACGCCTTCGACATCCTGGACCACACGGCGCAGTCCCGGGCTGCGGTCCAGGCGGCCCGGGATGCGGTGGTCGACCTGCTCCGCGCCGACTGACCCGGGTCCACCACCTACCGCCCGCCGTCCGCCGTCCGACCGGATGTCCGGTTCATCCCGGAGGTTCCGCACCGGACAGGCCCGTTCGTGCCCGGATGTCCCGTGGCCGGGGCCACCCCCACGGCGGAATCGCCGCCGGGGCCGCGGCGTTGTACCTGGCATACCACCGCCACTCCCCCGGGAGACGGCCCCCGGAACCCCGACCACGGAATGCGGTCCCCACCGGGTTGGTTACACCCCCTCGGACACCCGAAGCAGGTCCCCCCGACCGCCGGGCCATCCCCCCTTACCCCCGCAGGCC
>NZ_JBTMMT010000067.1:0-39012 GCF_055517075.1 Micromonospora sp. DSM 43699 | reverse complement strand
GCCGTCCAGGCCGCCATCAACAGCAGACCCCGCAAGGTCCTCGGCTGGAAGACACCCGCCGAGGCCCTCGACGAGCACCTAAGATTGCTGCACAGCAGCGGTGTTGCAACGACTGGTTGAACCCGGGAACTACACGTCTTTCCGCTTCGCGGAACGCTTACAGGACAACGGAATCCTGCCCTCGATGGGCTCCGTCGGCGACAGCTACGACAACGCCCTCATGGAGAACTTCTGGTCCACGCTGAAGATCGAACTCGTCTACCGCACCTCGTGGCGGACCCGCGACGAGGCCGAAAACGCGATCTTCACCTACATCGACGGCTGGTACAACACCCGCCGCATCCAGAAGGAACTGGGCTACCTCAGCCCGAACGAGTACGAGGCCGCCTGGCACAGCCAGACGGAACCAGCCGAACCAACTATCGTCACCCCTGCGCCAGCCGGCAGCAGGTAACCACCGCTCCATCAAAGCGGGGGGAACTCACCTGTCGGTGCTGTTTCGCCGGGCGAACTGTCGGGCCTGCACCGTCCGGCAGCAGTGCACCGGCAACGTCGACGGCAAGGGCAGACACCTGCTCCTCCTACCCGAGCCCCTGCAGAACATCCAGACTCAGACCCGTGCGCAACAGCAAACCCCCGAGTGGAAGCGGCGCTACGACCTGCGCGCCGGATGCGAGGCCACCGTCTCCGAAACCGTCCGCGCGCACGGCCTACGCCACTGCCGGTACCGAGGGCTCGCGAAGACCCACGTCCAACACGTCCTCACCGCCGCCGGCACCAACATCATCCGACTCGCTCAACACCAACCCGACCAGCGCCAACGACCACGAAGCCGCCTGCAAGAACTCTTCCACGCCGGTTAATGATCAACGACCAAGATCACCAACAGCATCCCGAATGTGAGACAGAGCCGAATGTGAGACAGAGCCGAAAACGCCACACTCCCCCAGCTGGGATTCTTCCGTCGGCCAGGTGGGAGCCGCTCAGTCACGGGCGATCCATGTTGCTGGACAACGCCTACCGTCGATCGTACGGTTGCGCCGTGACAGTACTCGGCGTGCCCCTTAAACTCCGCAGCGTGACGCTGCCCAACCGCATCGCGATGTCGCCGATGTGCCAGTACTCGGCCGGGCCGGACGGCCTGCCCGGTGCCTGGCACCTTGCCCACTTGGGCGCCCGTGCGGTCGGCGGGGCCGGGCTGGTCATGACCGAGGCCACCGCGGTGCTGCCGGAGGGTCGGATCTCGCCCCGCGACACCGGCGTCTGGTCATCGGCGCATGTGGACGCTTGGCGGCCGATCACCGCGTTCTTGACCGCGCAGGGCGCGGTGCCTGCGGTCCAGCTGGCCCACGCTGGGATAAAGGCGTCCACCTACTGGCCGTTCGCGCAGAGGCGGGGCGGGGTGCCCGACGCTGACGGCGGCTGGCAGCCCGTCGGGCCGGGCGCGGAGCCGTTCGTGCCGGCGTACCGTACGCCCCGGCCCCTCGATGACGCCGGCATTGCCGCGGTGATCGCTGCGTTTGCGCAGGCCGCAGTGTACGCGGTCGACGCCGGCTTCCAGGTCGTAGAGATCCACGCGGCGCACGGCTACCTGCTGCACCAGTTCTACTCGCCGCTGACCAACCACCGTACCGACCGCTGGGGCGGCGACCGCGCCGCGCGAGGTCGCTTGGCCGTGGCCGTCGCGACGGCGGTGCGCGACAGCATCGGCCCCTACGTGCCCGTGCTGGCCCGGGTCTCCGCGACCGACTGGATCGACGGCGGCTGGGACGTCACCGACACCGTCGCCCTGGCCCGTGAGCTGGTCGCGGCCGGGGTCGACCTGATCGACTGTTCCTCGGGCGGCGCGGCCCCGCACACCGACATGTGGGGCCCGGTCGGCCCCGGCTATCAGGTTCCGCTGGCGCAGCGGGTGCGCCAGGACGCCGGAGTGCCCACCGGCACGGTCGGCGTGATCACAGAGCCCGAGCAGGCCGAGCGCATCATCGAGGACGGGCAGGCCGACCTGGTGCTGCTCGGGCAGGAACTGCTGCGCGACCCGTACTGGCCGCGCCGGGCGCTGGCCAAGCTCGGCGGGCAGCCGCACTGGCCGGACCAGTACGCCGACGCCTTCTAATCAGAGGTGGCGAATGGCGCGTGACGCATGGCCGAGCTGTGTGATGATCCAAAAGTCCCAGCCGCTGCGGTTGGTGGCGACGGCCGGGCGGGTGCGACAGGCCATGGTGCCGGGGTGGCGAACGAGACGATGGCCAGGAGCCGGGGACGGTGGTCGGCCAGGACGTCGAGTAGGCGCGGAATCTCGGTGGGCAGACCGGCGCCCCTGCTGCACCCGGCGGGCGAGCACCGCCTCGAGGCGACGCCGGACACCACGCCGAGCTGCCAGACCGGGCCACCCCACGCGCCAGTCGCCAGGCGGAGACACCGACACCCATCCCGCATCAGATCAGTGCCGGAACATCGCGTACGCCGTCAGCCATTCGCGGATTCTGCGGGGACGACGGGCGACCGCGGTAGAGGCCGTACGCCTACTGCCGACCGGCGCCGATCCGTCCCTCCAGCGGCGCAATCGGATCCGCGCCTCGGCGCCCGCCATTTACCCAGAATGACCGGAAGTCATCTGGTCAATACTGGTCCATTCCGGTGACCTTCATAAGGGAGAGTTGAACGGGATCCCCGGGAGCTGAGCGTATTCCTCGGCACCATCGATCGCTGTAGGGTGAGATTTCCAGCGGATCCCGGGGCGCGGGTGGCCCCTGATTCGCGAAATCTTGCCGAAGCAAATGTTAAGGAGCTGGTGATTCGGCGCGAAACGCGTATGGCAAACGATTCGTGTAACTGCCGGACCTCGAGAATGGTGTGGTTCTCATCCGTGATTGATATCTTCGACCCAGAAGTGTACAAGGACGGAATCCCCTACGACGCTTACTCCCGGCTGCGGGACGAGGCCCCGGTCTCCTGGCACGAGGAGCCGGAGTTGCCCACCTCGCCGGCCGGGCCAGGATTCTGGGCCGTGATGCGCCACGAGGACGTGCAGTACGTGAGCCGGACCCCCGAGCTGTTCTCCGCCGGGCTCGGCGGCACGCAGCTGCGTGACCCGGACCCGCAGGACCTGCCCTATCTGCGGGCGATGCTGCTCAACATGGACCCGCCCGAGCACAACAAGTACCGCCGGATCGTCAGCGGCGTGTTCACCCGCTCGCACCTTGCGAACTTCGACCAATTCATCGGTGCCCGGATCGCCGAGCTGATGGAGCCGCTGCGCGACGGCGGCACCTTCGACATCGTCACCGAGGTGACCGACGACCTGGCCCTGTCGACCCTGGCGTACGTCCTCGGGGTGCCGCCCGGCGACCGGAAATTCTTCTTCGACTGGGCCAATCGGATCATCGGATATCACGACGACGAATTCAACGAGTCCGGGACCGTCGACCGCCGCAGCCCGTCCGAACTGACCGACATGATCGAGTACGCCTCGTCGCTTGCCCACTACCGTCGGGAGCACCCGGGCGACGATCTGATCTCGCTGCTCGTTAACGCCAAGGTCGAGGGGCAGAGGCTCTCGGAGGCCCAGTTCCAGAACTTCTTCTTCCTGCTGGCGGTGGCCGGCAACGACACGACGCGCAGCGCGCTGCCGGGCGCACTAATAGCACTGATAGAGCATCCGGATCAGTACGCGCTCATCCGGGAGGACCGGGCGCTGATCGACACGGCCATCGAGGAGTGTCTGCGATACGCGCCGCCGGTGATCCACTTCCGGCGTACCGCCACGGTCGACACCACGCTGCGGGGCGTGCCGATGCGCCGGGGCGACAAGGTGGTGGTCTTCTACCCGTCGGCGAACCGTGACAGCGCGGTGTTCGACCGGTCGGACGTCTTCGACGTCACCCGCACGAGCAGATCGCACGTCACGTTCGGCTACGGGCCGCACGTCTGTGTCGCTGCCGCGCTCGCCCGTTTGCAGATGCGGCACGTGTTGAACGGGGTCGTCAAGTCGTTCGGGGAGATGCGCTTCGCCGGCCCGGTGGATCGGCTCAAGTCGAACTTCGTGGCCGGGATCAAACGCCTTCCGGTCGAGCTGGCGATCTGACCGGGCCGGGAATCTCCAGCCTGTGCGGTCCTCCCTGACAAGCCGGAGATTCCGGGGCTACCTTCGCGGAGCGGGCAGCGCCCGCCGGTCCAGCTTCCCGTTCGGGGTCAACGGCAGGGCGTCGAGGACCACCACGAACGGCACCATGTAGTCCGGCAGGGACTCACCTGCGTACCGTCGCAGCCCCGCGGGATCCACCGAACCCCGGTTCGCCGCCACGACGTACGCGACCAGCCGCTTGTCACCCGGCCGGTCCTCCCGCACCACCACCGCGACCTGCCCCACCCCGGCATGCCGGGCCAGCGCGGCCTCCACCTCGCCCAGCTCAATCCGGAAACCGTGGATCTTCACTTGGTCGTCGGCCCGGCCCACGAACTCCAGCTGGCCCTCGTCGTTCCAGCGCACCAAATCCCCCGTCCGGTACATCCGCTCGCCCGGCTCCCCGAACGGACATGCCACAAAACGCTCCGACGTCAGGCCCGGGCGGTTCAGGTACCCGCGGGCCAGCCCCGACCCGGCGATGAACAGGTCGCCCACCACGCCGGTCGGCACCGGGCGCAGACCGTCGTCGAGCACATGGACCCGGGTATTCGTAATGGGCCGGCCGATCGGCACCGACGGCGGAATGTCGGAGCCGTGGCCGCTGTACCAGGCGGTGGTGAACACCGTGGCCTCGGTCGGACCGTAGAGGTTGATCACCTCGGCACCGGGCAGAGAGGCGCGGATCTGAAGCACCAGCTGTGCGGAGAGCGCCTCGCCGGCCAGCACGACGGTGTCGGTGGAGAGCTTCAGCCCGCCGCACCGCAGCAGGGCCGAGAACGCGGACGGCACGCCACCGATGCGACCGCCGCCCCACTCGATGGGGTCGGCGAGCGTCAACAGATCCTCCACGACCTGGACGCATCCGCCGAACAGCAGCGGCAGGACCAACTCGGAGACCGACACGTCGAAGCTCAGGGACGTCGTCGCGAGCACGCGCGAGAGGCGGCCGGTTCCGTAGCCTGTCTCCGACCACACGGCGAGGTTCGCCAGGCTTTGGTGGGAGATGACGACACCCTTCGGTACGCCGGTGGAGCCGGACGTGTAGATCACGTAGACGGGGTGGTCGGGAAGCAGCGGGCCGGTCCGGTCGTCGTTGGTCAGGTCCTCCTCGTCCGGGTGCGCACTCGCGCGATTCCCCCGGTCCGGCTCGGACATGAGCCGCTCGACCAGGGGATCGTCGAGCAGCACCAACGGCACCGACACCGCGGCGGGCAGATGGCCGACCGTCCGGCCCACGGCCACCAGGCAGCCCGGCCGAGCGTCGTTCAGGAGGAAGCCGATCCGGCCGGCCGGATAGTCCGGGTCCACCGGCAGATACGCGGCGCCGGCCTTGGCCACCGCGAGGATCGCCACCACCAGGTCGCACGAGCGCGGCAGAGCCAGCCCTACCAGCTGCTCGGAGCCGATGCCCAGCCCGACCAGGTGCCGGGCCAGGCGGTTCGCGCGCCGGTTGAGCTCCGCGTACGTCAGCGACTCGCCGTCGGATACCACGGCCGGCTCATCCGGGGTCCGAGCCACCTGTGCCTGGAACAACTCCGGCAACGTCGTCTCAGGCGGTGTCGCTTTCCGTACTGGAAGCGTCGATGATGCCATTTCCCGCGATTCCTGCTTCATGCGCGACCAGCACTTTCGATAAGGATTATTCAGGGGCGGAACGACCTGATCTGCCGGGCGGCGGGGCGATGGTCGCCGGCAGGCGAGGAGACAGTCGGTTCGTTCTCGGCGACCTTCCGCCCTACTCGGTCGTTGATCGGACGGAGGCTGGCCGCCGGTCTTCTCGCCCGGAATTGCCAGGGCCGTTTCGAGGGAATTCCTTCCGGCCCGATTCGGAGCTGGCGGCGGTCGGCGATGACACCCCGAAACGGCAGGTTCACAGGTTTCTGGCGTTGCCGGGGAAAAAGGCGGGCTGTCGGAGTGACAGCGACCAGAAGACTGTAGGACAACGCGCGACTCCGTTCAAGGAGCGGCGGAACGGCAGCGATGACGGAGGGTATACCGCCGGCGGTGCGGAGTTGCGGTGGGGTCGCAGCCGATGGCAAGGCGGTTCCACGGCCGTCGGCTGGGCAATTTCGGGGCCAGGGCCCGGCGGCCGTGGTCTCCGGCGGGCCGTTCGCCAGGGTGAACGCCGACGAGGTCGTCGGCCGGTGGACGGCTTCGACGGGAACGGCCTGGTGGTGGCGATCGAGGATGCGGCGAGGCCCTCCGGCGGGCCGGTCGGACGGGTTGCGGCAGGCGAATCCCGGGGCGCCGGACTTCATGATCTTGCATCGCGCTGTGGGGACGGTTTCGTCGCACCCGACACGGTCCACTATTGATCTTGTTGTCTGGGGCGGGGGCCGGGATGGGCCGCCCGAAGTGCCGGTTCTCGCGGGTGCGAGGCTGCGACCCGGCGCGGATCCGATCGGGGTGGTTGCCGCTGCCGCATCCCGGTTCCTGACCGTTGATCACCGTCGGACCACCGTGCCGGCCGGTCCGCGTGGTCCCCGGCCGGGAAGGTCGGCGTCTGAACCCTAAACTGTCCGGTGTGGATGCGAAAGTCTCGACCGCTCGGCCCCGGCCGGATCGGCCTTGGTCGACGAACATACCCACATCGATGTAATGTGGCCCACGCCGCAGTTGAGGTCCATCGTGGGAAGCGGGGGCCATGCAGCTCGTCTTGTCCGAATCTCCACGGGGGAGTTTCAGAGTGTTGCAACCAACATCCAAGCCTGCCTCACAGCAATCTTCCAAGAGTGCAGTCACGCCGGACAATTCCTTGTGCTTCGACGACAACAACGGCGCCGCGATCCTTGAGATATCCACATTGTTGGAAAGCGGCTCACCGAGGCTGAGCATCAATCGTGCTCATGTCGAACTGCTGGCCGGCCTGTCCGATGCGATGCGGCCGGTCCTGGTGCAGCGGGACACCATGCGGGTCGTCGACGGGTTGCACCGGCTGCACGCCGCGCGCCTGCGGGGCGACCGGCTGATTCAGGTAGTCTACTTCGATGGGGATGATAAAGAGGCGTTCGTCGAGTCGGTCCGGCTGAACTCGGCGCACGGCATGCCCCTGTCGGCCCGGGAGCGGGAGATCGCGGCGCGGCGTATTCTCGAGTCCCACCCGCGGTGGTCCGACCGCAAGATCGGATCGGTGTGCGGTGTCGCACCCCGGACGGTGGCTCGTATCCGTAAGAGTTCAACTGACGACGATACGCAGTTGAACGTCCGTGAGGGGCGGGACGGGCGTATGCGCCCGGCGTCGGCCGAGACAGGGCGGAAGGCGGCGGTCGCCTACATCCGGGAGAACCCGCACGCGCCACTGCGAGACATCGCCCGCCATGCCGGCATTTCGCTAGGGACGGCGGTGGACGTGCGCCGCAGGCTCGCAGGCGACAAGGCTCCCTTGGGGGCGCAGGCGGTCGCCGTGCCCGACGGTTCCGGCGGGCGCGGTGGCCGGTCTGCGGCGGTCTCCCCGGACCCGGAGCCGTCCCGGCCGCCCAGCTTTATCGAGGAGCTCGAGGGCAGTCGTGCCTCGATTGAGAGCCTCATGCGCGATCCGTCGCTTCGATACACCGACCACGGCCGCGCGTTGCTGCGGTTGATGTCGGCGACGCTGGCGTTCATACCGCTGGTCAGGCAGACCGCGCAGAAGATGCCGGACCACTGCTATCCCGCTCTTGGCGAGGTGGCGAAGGTCTGTTCCGTCGGCTGGCACGAGTTCTCCTGCCTCTTTCGCCATGGCGACGGCCGCGTTCCGGCCAAGCCCTATCAGCCGCGGACGAACACCTAAGGGACGTCTCGTAACCCTGGCGTCTGTCTGCTAAGGACGATGGGGCAGGATGCCCGGGGTGCAGGTGATCACGGCAGCCCGCCCGGAGTGGATCTTCCCGTTTACCGGGTTGCAGCCCGACCAGTTCCGCAAGCTGGTCCGACTGGACGGACGGCCGGTGATGGCCGACGGCGGCTACCGCGGCAATACCGAGGTGATCATGCCGTACCGCAAGCCCACCGACGGCAGCTCGCTGCCGGACTGGAAGGAAGCCCTCAACGTCGAGCACCGCACCGTCCGAGCAGGGGTCGAACACGCCCTGGCCAGGATGAAGTGCTTCAAGATCCTGCGCGACTACCGCCGCGCCGCCCACACATTGGCCGACGCCGCTTCCGGCATCGCCCACCTCCACAACATCATCCTCACCGGCTGACCACCGATCCGGCCCCGGTCAACGCCTTCACCCAGTTACGAGACGTCCCTTAGCTAGCTCATTCCCGCAGGCCATGGTCCAATCTGGAGAGCGGCCGGGATGGTTTCGGTCGAATTCAAAAGGCCCACGCTGGATCAGAAGCTCCATGCTGGATTCGATAGGTCCACGGCGGGTGAATTCGAGCCCGCTGTGGATCGGCCATGCCCGCCGAACCGCATTGTCGGTCCGAGGTAAAGCGAGCGCATCGTGAGTCGGCTACCCGTCATGCTCGTGGTTTACGACAACGGTTCTTTCACTCCCTACGAGATCTCCGCTGCGGCCGAGGATCTGTGCGAGCCTGTATTCGTTCTGCGAGGCGGGAATGCCGATCCGGCCGGTACCCGAAGGCTGCTCGAGGAGTTCGGGAGGGTCGTGGATCTACCGTCGGACCGGACCGGCCTCGACGTGCTCGGCGCCCTCGACCCGCAGGGGATCATCACCTTCTGCGATCACTGCCTCGAGCTGTCGGCGGCCATCGCGGCGGGGCTGGGTCTGCTCTTCCATTCCCCCGGTACCGCCACGAAGCTCGCGGACAAGGCGGCGCAGCGGGCGGCGCTGAGGGCGGCGGCGCTGCCGTCTCCCCGGTTCGCCGAGGTGACGAGCGTTGCCGGGATCGATGCCGCGCTCGCCGCAGTCCCCCTGCCGGCGGTGATCAAGCCGACCCGGGGCGGCGGCAGCGCCCACACCTATCGCATCGAGGACGGCGAGCGAGCGCGGACCCTGCTGGCCGAGTGCCTGGGTGTGGTCGGGTCACCGATGATCATCGAGGAGGTCATCGTCGGCGCCCCCGGGGCGGCGGGCACCGGCTGGTCCGACATCGTCTCGGTGGAGACTCTCTTCATCGCCGGCGAGGCGCATCACCTGGCGACCACGGGTCGCTTCCCGTTTGCACCGCCGTTCCGGGAGACCGGATCCTTCATGCCGTCGCGCCTGAACGAGGCGCGGCGGGCGGAGGCGCTCGACCTGGCAGAGGCCGCGGCCAAGACGCTCGGCGTGGTCGACGGATTCGTCCACACGGAGCTGAAGTTGACCGGGGACGGCTGGGGCATCATCGAGGTCAACGGCCGTCTCGGCGGGTTCGTCGCCTGGCTGTTGCAGCGAAGCCGGGGTGTCGAGATTGGCAATCTGGCGCTGCGGGCCGCGCTCCGGCTGCCCGTCGATCCACCCCCTGGCGCGGACCTCGAGATGCGCGATGCCGCCGAGGTCGCGTTCCGGAGGCTCCTGGTGCCGCCGGTCGGCGCGAAGCGGCTCGACGACGCGGCCGAGATCGCCGGCGCGTCCGGCGGGGACGCGATCGACTCGGTCCACTTCCGGGCGGCGCCGGGGGATTCGGTGGACTGGACCCACGGATACCGGGCGGCCGTGGCCATCGTCTCCGGGGCCGTGCCCACCCACGACGATCTCGAGGAAGTTCTGCTGACCATCGATTCCAGGATCCGACTGACGTTCTCGTGAGTTCCGTGGTGCTGATCGCCATCGAGACAGGGGAAGTGCCGCATGTATCGCCATCGAGACCACTACGAGTTCTGCCTGGCCATCACATGGGAGAGGATTCTCAAGAATCAGGACGTATCCATCCATGACGGCTTCTTCGAGCTGGGCGGGACCGAAGAGTCCGCGGAGTCCATGCTGGCGGAGCTGGCGGACGAGTTCGGTGTCCAGGTGCCGGCCGGGCGGTTCGCCGCCGAACCGACCATCGAGGCGACGGCGGCGCTCGTCCGGGCGGGTCGGCTCGCGCGGAGGTCCGCGCAGCGGCCGACCCGGATGCCGGGGCCGGATCCGGCGGCGCCTCCGCTTGTTCTGCTACCCACCGTGGAGGGTGAAATCACCTTTCTGTACCGCATACTCTGTTCTCCCGAGATCGGTAGGCCGATGCTGGGACTTCGTTCACAGGGATTGGATATCGAAGACCAGCCACTCGCCACTGTCGATGCTATTGTTGACAGGTACATCGCGGATCTGGTCGCCGCCGGAGTGGGGGAGCCGTATCTCATCGCCGGAGTTTCCTCCAGCGCCGTCATCGCATTCGCCATGGCGCAACGCCTCGAGCAGTCAGGCAAGAGGGTCGCATATCTCGGGCTTTTCGAACCGCCGCCGGTGAGCGGTGGTCAGTACGACGTACAGGACCTCGTGGATTTCTACCTCGCGGACGTCTGTTCGATGGCCAACATCGAATATTCGCCGGACCGCCGCGAGACCTGCATCCGGACGCTCAAGAAGCTGGGTGAATTTCCGGCCGACTACTCTCTGGAGCTCGTGATGCGCATGGCGGAAGTCAACGCGTTGAACTACAAGGCGGCCGACGTGTATCAACCGCGGGGGCGGTTCGGCGGGCATGCGGTGCTCTACGAGAGCCGCGAGGCCAACTGCGGCACGGAACCCGTGGGGAAGCTGGCCGACGCCACGGCGGCCGGCCGGACGTACGAGCAATTCTGGTTGCGCCATCTTCTGCCGCAGACCCTGGTTCGCCGGCAGAACTGCGCACACCGCGGCCTGCACAATTCCCGGGATACCCGAGGATTCATTCGCGAGGATATCGAGAACGGAATCCGCGCACTCGGAGCGTTCTGAAATCCACCGAAGCGCCTCGGCGCGGGAAATCGAGGACCTTCAGATGACAGATCTTGCCGAGATTCGCCGAAGCGCCGAACGGTTCCGCCGGGACGCCAAGCGCGCCGAGTTGGCGGTCAATCTGGTGCCGAGCGAGAACCGGATGTCGCCGCTGGCGCGGATTCCGCTGGCCACCGACTACTACAACCGTTATTTCTTCAACTTCGGACTGGATCCAGAATTCTGGCAGTTCCGGGGTGGGCAGGAGGTGGCCGAGCTTGAGGTCGGGCTGGCGGTCCGCTCCCTGCGGCGGCTCGGCGGCGCGGAGCACGTCAACGTGCGGCCGGTGTCCGGGATGTCGGCCATGGCGATGGCGATGGCGGCACTCGGGGGTTCCTCCGGCGGCGTGGTCGTCTCCATCTCCCAGAGTTCGGGCGGTCACCACGCCACGTGCGGCACCGCGCGGAGCCTCGGCTTCACACCGATGACGCTGCCCGTCTGCCGGGGAGCGGTGGACGAACCGCTGCTCGCCAAGGTGCTCCAGGAACACCGGCCGGTGCTGGTCTATCTCGACCTGGCGAACGGCCGTCACGAGTTACAGGTGTCGCGGGTCAGGGAGCTCATCGACGCCTACTCGCCCCGGACCCGCCTGCACGTCGATTGCAGCCATACCCTCGGGCTGGTGCTCGGCGGCGCTTTGGACAATCCGCTCGACGCCGGGGCCGACAGTATGGGTGGATCCACGCACAAGACCTTCCCCGGTCCCCACAAGGGGGTGCTGTTCACCCGGTCCGCCGAGCTGGACGACCGGCTGAACGACGTCCAGTACTCGATGCTCAGCAGCCACCACTTTGCCGAGACCCTCGCGCTGGCGTTCGCCGCCGCCGAGTTCTTGCACTTCGGCAGGGGCTACGCCAAGCAGGTGATCAGTAACGCCCAGCTGCTCGGGAAGCTGCTCGCCGCGGACCGCTTCGACGTCGTGGCGGACGAGGACGGTTTCGTCACCGCCACGCACCAGGTCTGGGTCAAGGTCGGCGATGCGGAACGGGTCAACGCGCTGGCGCGGGCGCTGTACGCCCACAACATCCGTGTCAACGTCCAGGTGGACCTGCCGGACGTACCCGGGCCGGTGTTCCGCCTAGGCCTGAACGAACTGACGTTCCTGGGCGGCCGGGAAGGTGCCGTGTACGCGGTCGCCGAAGAGCTCGCCGGCGCGCGGGACGGGCGGCGGCAGGACGGAAACGGCGGCTCCAGAATTCGTGAGCGCTGCGAAGAGCCGTTCTTCTGGACCGACCTCGTCTGATCCCGGCGGACCTGCCGGGAGCACCCCTGCTGCGGAGGACAGATGGAATACAAGGACCTGGGCATCGGCCCTGTCGTGAGCGCGCAAGGAAATGCGACACCGCTTGGCAGCTCCCCGCTCAGCCAACGCGTCGTCTCGGCGATGGCGAACGCCGCCGGCCACCATGTCGACATGGAGCAGCTGCGGGGGGCATCCGGGACATTCCTGGCGAAGGCGACCGGCAGCGAGGACGCCTGCCCCACGAGCGGTGCCGCCGCGGGGATCGTGATGTCCGTCGCGGCCTGCATCGCGGGCGACGACATCACCCGCGTCCAGCGGCTCCCCGACTCGACTGGCCTGCGCAACGAGGTGGTGCTGCAAAAGGGGCACGCGATCAGCTGCGGCGCGAGCATCGGCCAGATGATCGCGCTCGGCGGTGGACGGACGATCGAGGTCGGCGCCGTCAACCAGACGCTGCCCGGGCACGTCATCGGCGCGATCAACGAGCGCACCGCCGCGCTCGTGTATGTCAGCTCCACGAACCATGCGGTGCATCACGGCGGAGTTCCGCTGGAAACGCTCATCGAGATCGGACGGGAACGGGGTGTTCCCGTGATCGTCGACGCCGCGGGCGAGGAGGACCTGCGGCACTGGGTGGCGACCGAAGCCGACCTCGTGGTGTTTAGCGGCCCGAAGATGGTCGGCGCGCCGACCACGGGGTTCATCTGTGGACGCGCCGACCTGATCGGCGCGTGCCGGGCTCAGTACGCCGGCGTTGCGCGCCCGATGAAGGTCGGCAAGGAGGAGCTGATGGGCCTGCTCGCGGCCGTCGACGAGTACGTGTCGGTCGACCTGGAGGTGCGCGCCGAGGGGCAGCTCCGGCGAATGTCGGCGATCCTGCCGCGCCTGCGGCACCTGCCCGGCATCACCGCCCAGCTCGTCCGGGACGAGTACGGCCGCAAGATCTGCCGGATCGCGCTGACCGTCGATCCGTTGGCCGCCGGCCGCACCGCGACCACGCTCGCCGAGGAGATGAAGGCCGGCGACCCGCCCGTCTACCTGGGCGACTTCCGAATACACCTCGGCCAGCTGGACATCGATCCCAGCTCCCTCGCGCCGAGCGAGGAGGAGATCGTCATGCGCGGCCTGGAGCGGATCCTGCTGCCCGCCGCCGATCGGAGTGCGGAGAACCGGTGAGCACCTGGTTTCCCACGTCTCCGCCGGCCGCTGGTGCCCCGCTGACGCTCTTCTGCTTTCCACACGCCGGCGGGGACCTGGCGTCGTTCCGGCACTGGCAATCCGGCCTGGGCGACGGGATTGACGTGGCCCCGGTGTCGCTGCCGGGGCGGGAGCGGCGCATCGCGGAACCGTCGTTCCGGTCGGTGACCGAGCTCGCCCGGAACCTGGTGGCGCCCACCGTCGCCCGGGCCGGGCGGGGTGCCTTCGCGTTGCTGGGGCACAGCATGGGCGCGCTCATCGCGTTCGAACTCGCGCACCGGCTGACGGGGGCCGGCCGCCCGCCGGATCTCCTGATCGTCTCCGGAGAGGCGGCGCCGCAGCTGCCCTCGCGTGCTCCGGCCGTCGGCGAGCTGCCGGACGACGAGTTCTTGGACGCCGTGCGCGCTCAGGGCGGAATACCGGACGGCCTGCTCGACGAGCCGGGGTTCCGCGAGCTCCTGCTGGGCGTCCTGCGGGCCGACTATCGGGCCTGCGAGAACTACCGATTCGCCCCGCGGCCCCGTCTCGACGTGCCGATGCTGGTGCTCGGCGGCGACCGCGACCCCAGCGCCTCGTCGTCCAAGCTCGCGTCGTGGCGGGAGCTGACCTCCGCGCCGACCGTGATCCGGACGTTCGAGGGCGGGCACTTCTTCGTCGTCGAACGGCTGGCGGAGGTGATCGCCGCCGTTCGGTCGGCGGCGGACGAGGCCCTGGACGAGCGGAACCGGCGGAGCGGCTCGGCGGGTGCCGTCCCCCTTGGCGTTGCGGCGGCATCCTCCACCTTCGGAAAATGGTTGAAAGGACGACGTCATGGCGAATCCGTTTGACGACGAGAACGGGGTCTTTTTCGTGCTCATCAATGGCGAGGGCCAGTACTCGCTGTGGCCGGAGGGCATCCGGATTCCCGCCGGCTGGGAGACCTCGTACGGTCCGTCCGGCCGCTCGGAATGCCTCGACTTCGTCAACGCGAACTGGACCGACATGCGTCCGCGCAGCCTTGCCGCCCGTGCCGCGAAGTAGCCGGCGCCCGCCGGCCGGAGAGATATCGCGGCAGTAGCCCCCTGACCGACGTCGAAAGCCCGAGAACCCGGAGGAATTGCATGGTCTCCCTGTCCTACGCCCAGCGGCGGCTGTGGTTTCTCGACCAGTCGGAGGGGCCGTCCGCCACGTACAACGTCGCCCTTGCCTTCCGGGTGTGCGGCCCGCTCGACCGGGCGGCCCTGGCCGCGGCGCTGGCCGACGTGGTCGAGCGGCACGACGCCCTGCGTACCGTCTTCGTACAGTCCGGCGGGGAGGTCGGGCAGTCGGTGGTGACCCTCGACGGCCGGTTACCCTTGCTCGACGAGGTGAAGACCATCGAGTCCGAGCTGGACGGCGCGACCGAGGGCGAGGCCGCCCGGCCGTTCGACCTGGCGGCGGACCTGCCCGTCCGCGCCACCCTGTTCACCCTCGACGAGGGTGAACACCGGCTGCTGCTGGTGTTCCACCACATCGCGCTGGACGCCTGGTCGTACGGCCCGCTCCTGCGCGACCTGTCCGTCGCCTACTCCGCCCGCCGCGGTGGCAAGGCGCCGTTCTTCGAGCCGGTGGTGGCGCGGTATGCGGACTACACGCAGTGGCAACACGAGGTGCTCGGCGACCCGGGGGACAGTGACAGCTTCGCGGGACGCCAGCTGGAGTTCTGGCGGCAGAGCCTGGCGGGCCTGCCCGAGGAGCTCGAACTCCCGCGCGACCGGAAGCGGCCGGACACCGCGGATCACCGCGGCGGTGCGGTCGAGTTCCGGATCGGCGCCGAGACGCACGGTCGGCTTGCCGCCCTAGGCCGGTCCGCGAACGCCTCGATGTTCATGGTCGGCACGGCCGCGCTGGCGGCGTGGCTGTCCGGACTGGGCGCTGGCACGGACATCCCGATTGGCACAGCCTGCACCGGCCGCGACGACGAAGTTCTCGAGGACCTGGTCGGGCTCTTCCTGAACACGCTGGTCCTGCGCGGCGACCTGTCCGGGGATCCGACGTTCGAGGAGTTGGTCGGCCGCATTCGGGACACGTCCTTGGCGGCCTTCGACAACGGTTCCGTCCCCTTCGACCAGGTGGTCGAGGCCGTCAACCCGGCGCGTTCGCCGGCCCGTAACCCGCTGTTCCAGGTGAGCTACTCCTGGCAGGAGTGGCAGGGCGAGCACGGCGGCCTGGCGCTCGAGGGTACGCGGATCGAGGCGGTGCCGGTCCGGAGCGGCACGGCGAAGTTCGACCTCCTGGTGGACTTCACCGAGCACCGGGAGGGCGACGTCCCCGCCGGCATCGTCTCGAAGATCGAGTACGACGCGAACCTCTTCGACCACGAGACGGTGCGGTCGATGGCGAGGCTGCTGGTGCGCCTCTTCGACGAGCTCGCCCGGGACCCGTCGCAGCGGCTGTCCGAGGTCGATCTGGTCGACGACGACGAGCGGCGACTCGTCCTGCGCAGGTGGAACGAGACCACGGTGGAGCTCGGCGGGAAGAGCCTGCCCGAGCTCTTTACCGACCAGGTGCGCCGGGTTCCCGAGGCCGTGGCGGTGGAGACCCCTGAGGAGAGCCTGACCTACGCGGAGCTGAACGCCCGCGCGAACCGGCTCGCTCACCTCATGATCCGGTACGGGGCCGGACCCGAGACGTACGTAGCGGTAATCCTCTCCCGGGCGGACGCCCTCGTCGCGATGCTCGCCCTGTTCAAGGCGGGTGCGACCTTCCTGCCGATCGACCCGGACTACCCGCGCGACCGGATCTCGTACGTCCTGGACGACGCCAAGCCCGCGCTCACCCTCAGCACCGAACGGATCGCGGCGGAGCTCGGCCTCGACACCGCTCTCGTGCTGGACCGGGCGGAGGTCGCCGCGGACCTGGAAGGGTGCCCCGAGACGGACCCGTGCGCAGGCGACCTGACGGGCCCGCTCAGCCTGGACACCCCGGCGTACATCATCTACACCTCCGGATCGACCGGACGGCCCAAGGGCTGCGTGATCACGGCCCGGGTGCTGACCAACCTGATCCAGTGGCAGATCAACCTGGTGTCCGCCCGGCCCGGCACCCGGGTGTCGCAGTTCGGTGCGGTCAGCTTCGACGCCTTCGAGCAGGAGATCCTGAGCGCACTCTTCGCCGGACAGACGGTCGTCGTGCCCTCGGAGGACGTGCGGCGGGTGCCCGCCGACCTCGTGGCCTGGCTCGAGCGCAAGGAGATCAACGAGTTCTACGCGCCCGACATGGTCGTGCGGTCGGTGATCGAGGAGGCCATCGCGCAGGGGCTGCGGTTGGACCGGCTGGAGACCCTGATGCAGGGAGGCGAACCCTTCCAGCTGACCGGCCAGGTGCGCGAGTTCCTGCTGGAGCGCCCCGGCGTCCGGGTGCACAACCATTACGGGCCCTCCGAGACCCACGTGATCACCGGAATTACGCTGACGGGCGATCCCAGGACGTGGCCCACCGTGGCCCCCATCGGCCGGCCGATCTGGAACTGCCAGACCTACGTCCTCGACACGAAGCTGCGTCCGGTCCCGGTCGGTGTCGCCGGCGAGCTCTATCTCGGCGGTGACGGCTTGGGCCGCAGCTACCTCCGGCGGCCCGGCCTGACCGCGGAGCGCTTCGTGGCGAATCCGTTCGGGGCCCCCGGCGAGCGGATGTACCGCAGCGGCGACGTGGTGCGGTGGAACCAGAAGGGCGAGCTGGTGTTCATCGGACGCATCGACGACCAGTTCAAGATCCGCGGCGTCCGGGTGGAGCTGAGCGAGATCAACGCGGTGCTGCGCCTGCACCCGCAGGTCGCCCAGGCGGCCACGGCGGTCCGGGAGTACGCCCTGGGGGACAAGCGGCTCATCTCCTACATCGTTCCCGTCGCGCCGCATCGGCCCGACCCGCTCGAACTGCGCCGGCACGTCGCGTCGCTGCTGCCGGCCGCCGTCGTACCCTCGGCCTTCGTCACCCTCGACTCCCTGCCGCTCAACTCCAACGGCAAGCTCGACCGGTCCAACCTTCCCGAACCCGACTTCGCGGCACAGTCCGCGCCGGACAGCCGCGAGCCGCGTACCCCGCGCGAGGTCAAGCTGTGCGAGGTCTTCGCCGAGGTGCTCGGCGTCGACCGGGTCGGCATCGACGACAGCTTCTTCGAGCTGGGCGGCCATTCGTTGATGGCGGCCCGCCTGGTGAACCTGGTGCGTCCCCTGCTGGGAGACGAGATCGGCATCCGGACGCTCTTCGAGAATCCGACCGTGGCCGGCCTGGTTGCTGTGGCGGACGCCGCGGACGAGCCGGCCGTCGTGGAGCCGGTGGTCGAGCGGACCCGCCCCCCGCTGGCGCCCGCGGCCCGGCCGGAGCGCCTGCCGCTGTCCTTCGCGCAGCAGCGGCTCTGGTTCATCGATCAGCTCGAGGGGCCGAGCTCGCAGTACAACGTTCCGTTGCTGGCGCTGCGGGTAACCGGCCGGCTGGACACGGACGCGCTCGAGGCCGCGCTCACCGACGTCGTGGCCCGGCACGAGAGTCTGCGTACCGTCTTTCCGAACGTCGACGGCAAGCCGTACCAGAAGATCATTCCGGCGGATCGGGTCGCCGTGCCCCTGGGGTGCTCCCCGGTGCGGCCCGATGAGCTGGACGAGCGGGTGCTGAGCGTCTGCGAACACGAATTCGAGCTGGCGACCGAGCTGCTGCTGCGGGCCGAGGTTCTGTCGTTGTCGCCGGAGGAGCACGTCTTCGTGCTCGTCACGCACCACATCGTGGCGGACGGCGGGTCCATCGCCCCGTTGTCCCGGGATCTCGCGCTGGCCTACACGGCGCGGCTGGCCGGTGCGGCGCCGGACTTCGCTCCGCTGCCCGTGCAGTACGGCGACTACACGTTGTGGCAGCGGGAGACGCTTGGGCGCCCGGGCGATCCAGCCGCCCTCACGGCGATCCAGTCGGCGGCGTGGCGAGCGGCCCTCGCCGGCATTCCGGACGAACCGGTCCTGCCGTCGGACCGCCCCCGGCCGGCCGTGGCGACTCCCCGGGGCGCGATGGTGGACTTCACCATCGACGGGGAGACCTGTGCGCGGATGCGGTCCCTGGCCCGAACCGAGGGCGTGACGTTGTTCATGGTGCTTCAGGCCGGTCTGGCGGCGGTCCTAACCCGGCTGGGGGCGGGTGCGGACATCGTGCTGGGCACGCCGGTCGCCGGGCGTTTGGACGCACTCCTGGACGATGCAGTCGGCTTCTTCGTCAACACGCTGGCGCTGCGGACGGACACCTCGGGCGACCCGACCTTCCGGGAGCTCCTGGACCGGGTCCGGGTGGCCGACCTCCAGGCCTTCCAGCACCAGGATCTGCCATTCGATCGGGTAGTGGAGGCGGTCCGGCCGAAGCGGAGCCGGGCCCACCATCCCCTCTTCCAGATCCTGATGGCCCTGCAGTCCTCGGGCCCGCTCCTCGAGCTGCCGGGTGTCGAGGTGCGGGAGTTCGGTATCGGCCGGAGCTCCACCACGAAGTTCGATCTGGACATGGGGTTCACGGAGCGGCCGGAGGCGGAGTCGCTGTCGGGCGTCGTCCACTACTCGACGGATCTGTTCGACCGCGACACGGTCGAAGGCCTCACCGAGCGCTTGGTGGCCTTCCTGGCGGCGGCCACGGCGGATCCGGGAGCACGGCTCAGCGCCGTGGACGTCCCTGTCGCCGCGCGGGACTCCTTGGAGACGGCGTTGTGTGCGCTCTTCGCCGAACTGCTCGGCGTCGAGACCGTCTCGGTCGACGACGACTTCTTCGACCGCGGCGGGCACTCGCTGCTCGCCGCGGAGCTGGTCGGGAGGATTCGCTCCGAGTACCGGGTCGACTTCAAGCTCCGGGATTTCCTCGCCGCTCCCACCGTGGCCCGGGTCCACGAGGTTCTCTCCCGCCGGTCCGACGGGGGCGTGTGATGGCTATCGATTCTGCATCGCATTTTGACCACATCGTCGTGGGCGGCGGGTCGTCGGGTGCGGTCATCGCCGCCCGGCTGGCGGAATGGACCGACCGTCGCGTCCTGCTCGTCGAGGCGGGTCCGGACTACCACGGACGCGATCTGCCGGCCGATCTCGCGAACGGCCGTACGCCCGCACTGGGCTCGCACGACTGGGGAATCTTCGCGCGGGGCGCCGGGGCGCGGGAAATATGGCTACCCCGCGGGAAGGTCGTCGGCGGCTGTTCCGCAATCAACACGTGCATAGTGTTGCGGCCGGAACCAACCGATTTCGACGACTGGCCGTCGGGTCGTACCGACTGGTCCTGGGATGCCGTTCTCGATGCGTTCGTCGCGTTGGAGAACGATGCCGACTACGGCGGCCGGCACCACGGCAGCAAGGGGCCGGTCCCGCTGGCCCGCATACCGGCCGAGCGGATGACTCCGCTTTCACGCGCGTTTCTCGAGGCGTGCGCGCGGGCCGGGTTCGGCGGCGTCGAGGACCAGAACGAACCGGGCAGCACCGGAGCCGGCCCGCTCCCGCTGAACATCGACTCCGACCTGCGCCGGGTCTCGACCGTGACCGCCTTCCTCGATCCGGTGCGGCACCGCGGCAACCTCACGGTGCTGGCGGACACCTTCGTGGACTCGGTCCTGTTCTCCGGGTCGAGGGCGGTCGGCGTCCGGGTCGTCGGGGGCGGAGGCCGGCGTCACCTCTACGCCGACGAGGTGACGATCGCGGCCGGGGCCTTCGGCACCCCGGCGATCCTGTTGCGCTCCGGCATAGGCGGGGCACGGGACCTGGCCGAGCTCGGTATCGACGTGGTCGCCGACCTTCCCGCCGTCGGGCGGAACCTGGCGGACCACGCCCAGGTGCCCCTCGTCTGCGCACCGTTGCCGGGGGCCGTCGTCAGCTCCGCGCCGTGCGCCGAGGTCGTCCTGCGCTACACCGCCTCTGGCTCCACCGCGGCGAACGACATGCAGATCTGCCTCCTCAACCATGTGGAGATGGCCAAGTACGCGCCGCACCTCGCCGCAGGGGTCGCCGGCAGCCACGCCTTCGTGATCACCGCGAACCTGATGCGACCGGAGTCGCGCGGCACGGTGCGGCTGGCCAGCCGGGACCCCCACCGGCCGCCGGTGGTGGACCTCGACCACACCGCCGAGGAGTCCGATCGGATCCGCCTCCGCGAGGGGCTGCGGCTCGCCCGGCGCATTACGGCCGACGAGGGGCTGCGCGGCTTCGCCGAGGGCGTGCTGGACGTCGCGGACCTGTCGTTCGAGGACGACGCGAGCGTGGACCGCTATGTGTCGCGCCAGGTACAGACCGCGCACCACCCGAGCGGGACCGCGGCGATGTCGTCGACCGCGGAGACCGGCGTCGTGGACAGCGAATGCCGGGTGTTCGGCACGGAGGGTCTCCGCGTCGCGGACGCATCGATCATTCCGGCCTCCGTGCGGGCGAACACGAATCTGACATGCATCATGATGGGCGAGCGCCTGGCCAATCTGCTTGCCCAAGACTGCCGATAGGGGAGTGGACCGTTGATCCGAGCTGAGGTCAAGCATGTGCCGGAGGACTTTCTCGTCCGCGAGAGCGTGGTGCTCCGCATGGTGCGGGAGGAGTCGGCCACCCACCGGCTGGTTCTGTTCCGCAAGTGCGGTTACACGACGATGGAGGCGGTGCGCGGGATCGCCGACGCTCTCGGCATTCCGGAGGGGGCGGTCGGCTACTGCGGCCTGAAGGATGAGGACGGCGTCACCGAACAGCTGCTCTCGCTGCCCGTCGCGGTTCCCGGATCCGCCGTCGAGCGACTGGCGGTCGACGAGGGCGAACGCTGGTACTCCACCCAGCAATACGGCTTCGGCGACGCGCCGCTGCGGGTCGGGCAAATGGAGGGCAACAGCTTCAAGATTGTCCTGCGTGGCCTGGACCCCGGGCACGTCGACAGGTTCTTCGGCCGCAAGAAGATCAATTTTCTCTTTCTCAACTACTACGACACCCAGCGGTTCGGCGTGCCGGGCGGGCCGCACCGCTCCCACCTCGTCGGCGCGGCCATGATCGACGGCCGCTGGGATGATGCCCGGCGCATCCTGATCGAACTGGGCGCGCCGGAGAGCCGCCTAGCCGCGGACTGGACCGGGGCGAGCCGGGACTTCTTCTACCACCTGGACGAGCGGGCCCGGTCGTTCTATCCGGCGGCCCACGCCTCGTACGCGTGGAACCAGGAGCTCGCGGGACTCGCGGCCGTGGCCGCCGGGGACCGGGCCCTGCGGGTTACCGTTGAGGGGATCGAGTTCACCTACGTCGGCGACCCGGCCGTCGCCGCGCGCGTCATGGCGGCCGAGTACGAGCTCCCGATCAAGCGGCAGACCTTCGGTACCGACGTCCCGGTCCCCAGGGCATCGGTGCGCTCGACCGTGGTGCACACGGCGATCGAGGTGAGCGGCCGCGCGGATGACGAGCACTTCCCGGGACGCAAGCGGGTCGAGCTCACGTTCTTCCTGCCCTCCGGCTCGTACGCGACCGCGGCCATCCGGCAGCTCTTGGCGCGGATCGCATGACGGTCGACATCGTCCAGGCATCGGCGCTCCTCTTCGACCTCGAAGGCGTCCTGCTGGACACCGAGATCACCTGGGACGAGGCGCAGCACAGGCTGCTGTCGCGCCGAGGACACACCTACGACCGGGGCGCGCTCAAGCACCGGCTCACCGGGCTCTGCGCTCGCCAGTCCATCGGCGTCATCATCGACCACTACCGGTTGCCCGACGATCCGGTGGAGCTGCTGCGCGAGCGGCGGGGAATAATGATCGAGCTTCTCCGCCAGGGGATCCGCTACATTCCCGGCGCCCTCGATTTCGTGCGCGATATGGCCGGCGTGGTGGACATGTGCGTGGCGACGTCCATGGACCTTGATCTCTTGGCCGCGGTCATGGCAGAAGCAGAATTGCAAAAGGTGTTTCCGGGGCCGATATTCACCCCGGCAGACGTGGCGGGTGTGGCGAAACCCGCACCGGACCTCTTTCTTTACGCGGCGGCGGAACTCGGCTTCGCGCCGGGCGACTGCCTCGTCATCGAGGATTCGCCGACCGGCATCGAGGCGGCGCGGGCCGCCGCGATTCCGTGCGTCGGCCTGAGCACCACGCATGAGCGGCATCTCCTGAGCAACGCCGACCTGGTGTTCTCAAGCTGGGCGGAGGTGCCGCGCCCATCAGGATGTCGGCGGGGCAAGGCTAAGTCGAGAACACCACTGGGAACTTGGCCGGCCGGCAAGTAATCCAACCGCTCGAGCGCCCCCCGCCGTCGGCGGCGACGCGCGCAGGCGCCACCTGCGCGCGTCGCCGATAATGTTCCGCAACACATCTGCGAGGAGTTCCTGTGTCCACTCAAACGCCGATCGTGGTCGCCGATTCACCGGGAACCTTCGCCCCGCTGCGACACCAGCCCTTCCGTATGTTGATCGGCGCCCGGGTGCTCTCGATGCTCGGCGACTCGATCGCACCGCTGGCGCTCGCCTTCGCTGTGCTGGACCTGACCGATTCGGTCACCTCCCTGGGCTTCGTCGTCGCAGGCCGTACGGTGTTCTACGTCATCTTCGTGCTCCTCGGCGGCGTCATCGCCGACCGGCTCCCGCGCCACTTCGTCATGGTCGGCTCCAGCGCTCTGGCTGGTCTGAGTCAGGGCGTCGCCGCGGTGCTGTTCCTCACCCACACCGCGACGATTCCCGTCCTGCTGGTCGTGGCCTCGATCAACGGCATGGCGGCCGCGCTCTCGCAGCCGGCCTCGGCCGCGATCATCTCGCAGACCGTGCCCACGGCCATCCTGAAGCAGGCGAATGCCCTGAGCCACATGGCCACCAACGCCGTCGGCATCGCCAGCACGGCCTTCGCCGGGGTCCTGATCGGATTCCTCGGATCGGGCTGGTGCGTCGCGATCGATGCGGCCTCGTTCTTCATCGCCGCGGTGTTCTTCGCGCTGATCAGGGTCTCCGACGCCGGCGACGGTGCGGCGGAGGAGCGGGTGGGCCTGCTCGCCAGCCTCCGCGAGGGCTGGCGCGAGTTCATCGGCCGAACCTGGGTGTGGGTCCTCGTGGTCGGGTCCATGTTCTACAACGCCGCGTACTCCGGCGGCATCGCGGTACTCGCCCCGCAGTTCGCCGATCTCACCGTCGGCCGCCAAGCCTGGGGCGTGGTGATCGCGACCCCGATGCTCGGCGTGATCGTCGGGGCGTTCCTCGCCAGCCGGCTGCGCCCGCAGCGGCTCCTCGCCTGGGGCACGGCGGCCCTCGCCGCCGTCGCGCTCATCCCGCTCGGCCTCGTCTTCTGGCCGAACGTCTACGTGCTGATCGTTGCCGCATTCCTCGCCGGCATCGGGATCGGGCAATTCAACATCGCCTGGGAGACCACGATGCAGTCGCACATCGCGCCGGGCATGCTCGCCCGGGTCTACTCGTACGACATGCTCGGGTCCTTCCTCGCGATGCCGATCGGCGAGCTGGCGGCCGGGCCGGCCGCGAAGGCGTTCGGCCTGCGGCCCGCGATGTTCGGAGTCGGGCTGATCATGGTGCTCTCCGTGGCCGCCATGCTCATGGCCCCGTCGGTTTGGCGGACCAAGCACGTCACCGGGACGGAGCGGTCCGGGCCCGAGGAGTCCGGGAAGGGCGCCCGTGAGTCCGTCCCGGATCTCGAGTTTGATCCCGTCACCTAGCGCGCCGCCGGAAAGGCCGTCAGCCCGAATCGATTCGCCATTCGGGCGGCTTTGCCGAGCGTGAAAAGGATGCGATAAAAGCGTTTTCGGCAATCTCGTTACCGGGTTGACAGAAGGCCGGGACGTCGATTGACTCGGCTCATCACCCAAATGATTTCCGCCCTGCCGTGCGGCATGCAGCGGCGGCGTTGACGGCTCGGTCCGCCTCTTTCCTCCCTAGGGTCCGGGTGTCGCCGTTCAACTTCTTCGAAGGAGCGCGAATGACCGTGTCTAGCGATGCTGCGCAGCAGGAGGGCGGCATGTTCTCCACCCTGCCGTTCGGCGGGCCGTGCTCCCGGGCCGGTGCCTGCGAGGCGGTACGCCGATCGCGCCGGATCCCCGGTGACATCTCGGCCCGCCTGGCCCCGAGCGTCGACGAGTTCGCCGTCGCGGCCGCTCTTGTGCTGGCGCGCAAATACGGCGACCGTGACGCGTTCCGGCTGGGCATCCGGTACCGCGGCACCGATGTGGAGATCGTGAGTGCCATGCCGTCCGGACTGAGCCTGGAGGCGCACCGGCGTACCGTCTCCGCCGCTCTCGACGGCCTGGCCGGCGCGCCGGAGGTCTCTCCGGATCCGAGCTTCGGCTACCTCCTGGGCCCGGCCGGCGGTCGGAACCCGGCCGGCCTGACGATCTCGCACGAGGCCACCTCGCTCGGCGTCGTCGTGCATGCGGACTTCGACGAGCACGTTTGTTCCGCGGAGTTCGTGGAGCGGCTGCTGGGGCACCTCGAGAACATTCTCCGGCAGAGCGTCGACCGGCCGCTGCTGACGATCGGCGAGGTGGAGCTGCTGTCCGAACCGGAGCGGGCCCGATGGGCGGCGCTGAACGACACCGCCCGGCCCTACCCCCGCGACGCGTCCGTCTTCGAGGTGTTCGCCGCGCGGGCCGCCGCCTATCCCGATCGGGTCGCGGTTCTCCACGACGGGGACGAGACCACGTACGGCGAGCTGAACGAGCTGTCCCGGCGGCTGGCGGTGCGGCTCGGCGCGTATGGCATCGGCCGGCACAGCCGCGTCGCGTTGCAAGTGGCGAAGTCGCCGCGACTCATCGTTGCGCTGCTGGCCGTCCTCCGGCTCGGTGCGGCCTACGTGCCGATCGGCCCCGAGGTGCCGGACGCCCGGCGGGACTTCCTTCTCGAGGACAGCGGCGCGGCCCTGCTGGTGGTCGACGGGACCGCGGGCCCGGCCCGGATCCCCGTCCTGGACCTCGCCGTACCCGTGCAGCCGCCCGTCGGCGTGGAGCCGCCGGAGGTCGCGGTGTCGGCGACGGACGCCGCCTACGTGATGTACACGTCGGGCACGACCGGTGGGCCCAAGGGTGTGGTGGTGTGCCAACGCGCGGTGGTGCGGTTGGTCTGCGGCACCGACTTCGTGGAGCTGTCGCCCGGGACGAGGATCCTGCAGACTGGGGCGATCTCGTTCGACGCCACGACGTTCGAGTTCTGGGGGGCGCTGCTCAACGGCGGGTCCCTCGTCCTAGTGCCGGGCGAGACGGTGCTCAACGCGGGGGACCTCGGTGCCGCGATCGCGCGGTACGCGGTGAACACCCTGTGGGTCACGGCGGGGCTCTTCGAGCAGCTCGCCGAGCAGGACCCGGCGGTGTTCAACGGGTGCCGGGTGATCTTCGGTGGCGACGTCGCCTCCCCGGGCCATCTCGCGGCGGCGGTCCGGGCCTGCCCGGACAGCGAATTCCTGAACGGTTACGGTCCCACCGAGAACACGACGTTCTCCGTCGTGCATCGCGTCACCCGGACCCATGCGGACCGGATTCCCATCGGGCGGCCGATCGCCAACTCCACGGCGTGGGTGCTCGACCGGGACGGCAGGCTGCGGCCGGTCGGCGTGCCGGGGGAGCTCTACGTCGGCGGCGACGGACTGAGCGACGGATACCTGAACCGTGCGGAGCTCACCGAGGCGTCGTTCGTCGAGGTCGCCGGGGTGAGCGGACGTCTCTACCGTACGGGCGACGTCGCGGTCCTGAACGAGGATCTGGAGCTGGAGTTCCTCGGCCGGGCCGACGGTCAGGTGAAGATCCGCGGCTATCGCGTGGAGCTGCCGGAGATCGAGCACCGGCTTTCCCGTGTGCCGGGGGTGAGGCTGGCGGTTTTGCTGCACCGCAAGGACGCGGGCGGGGCGGAGAATCTCCTCGCCTTCGTCACCGCAGGGGTTCCGCTGGACCTTGCCGCAGTTCTCGCCGAATTGCGTCGCGAACTTCCCGAATACATGGTTCCGGCCTTCATCGAGCAGGTTGACGCCATGCCGCTGACCGTCAATCATAAGATCGATCGGCAGGCCCTTGCCGCCCGGTGGGAGGCGAAGGGGCCACTGCTGGACGAGCCGCCGGCCGGGGAATCCCGGCTCGAGCCGCTCACCCCCATGGAATCCAAGGTCGCCGAGATTCTCTCGAGCGTGCTGAAGGTTCAGGTCCGCACCGCCAGCGCCGACTTCTTCGACCTCGGTGGCGATTCGCTCCGCGTCATGCGCGTCCAGAATCGCATCCGAAAAGAGCTGGGACTCGAGATCAGAATCAGGCAGATTCTCGAGAACCCAACGGTCCGGCAAATCGCGTCGATCCTGGATCGGGCCGGGCCCGCGGCCGCCCGGCCGAGTCTGGGGCGCCGGTCGTGACGTGTTCTCCCGGCCGACCCACCCATTTTTAACCCGAGAACGCAGAGTGTTCCCTCCACCAACCGATTGTGAGGCGACCGTGACGTCCCCAGCTTCGACCCTCGAGCTCGACCCGTCGTTCGACGACAGCATCTCCAAGATCATTGCCGCGGCGAACCTGACCCGTCCGAACAACAAGTTCTTCGAACGTGCGCGGTCCACAGAGAAGGTAGCGCCCGTCCCGGCGCTGCGGGTGGCCCTGCAGTGGGAGGCGATGACGCGAGCGTTCATGTTCACCACGATCGCCAGCCTGGGCGTGGTGGCCCAGCGGTTCAGCGCCGGCGCCGGGCCCAGCCGGGACGTGCTCGGCGCCTACCAGACCGCGTACAAGGTCATCGGTGACGACATGGCGAACTTCGCCGGGGAGTTCGACGCCGTCGCGCCCAAGGGCGCCGCGGGCGTGCACTATGTGTGGTGGGCCGATTCGATCGTCGGCCCGCTGACCGATGTCGTCGATCCGTCGGACGCCGAGCTCGCCGCGCGGCCCGCCGACGGGGTCAACGCCCTCATTGCGAACATGAGGCGCCTCGCCGCGGAGCCGCTCGGCGCGGCGGTGCAGCTGCGGGTCGTCGAGGCGATCGCGCTTGACATCGCGGTCGCCTTCCGGCGCATGTACGCCAAGGTCGAGGCGGCCGGCGCAAGCCTCTACCGGGGCCCCGGTGCGCTGGACTGGATCGACTCGCACATCAAGGCCGAGACCTCGCACGCCAGCTCCGTCAGCGACGAGGAGACCGGGATGACCGCAATGGTGTCCACCGTGGAGGAACAGCGGAACTTCACCCGGCTCGCCTCGGAGTACACGGCGAACTGGGCCCGCGCGCTCGACGACTTCGCGACCGCGTTGGCGAACTAGTTCAATGATCGAACCGACTATGAAGTACGCATCGAGCGCCGTTCGTCCCGGCGTCGACGAGGTGGTCGAGGAAGTCAACCGGCTGCGTCAGGAACTGGGCGGCCGGGACCGGTTCCGGGAGCCCGGCTTCCTCAACGACCTGGCCGACCGGCTGGCGGACACGAAGGCGCTGAGCCTGAGCCCGGTCGTGCGGGCGTTCATGGAGGACATCAGGGAGTTCGGCGTCGACCGGCGGCTGTTGCGCACGAAGTCGCTGGTGAACGCCGCCTCCGAGAATTCCATCTTCGGGCTGTTCGACGCCTCCTACTTTCCGTCGCTGTCCCTCGAATTCCTGAAGTATCGGACGCTGCCGACCGATGCCCGCCTAATCGAGGGGTACCCGAGCCCCACGATGCCCGTGGTGATCGAGGAGATGTCCGAGGGATTCCGGGCGCGTACGGTGGTCGCCTTGTTCCCGGAAAACTACATCGACGGCGTGCAGGAGCCGGACGACCTTATCTTCTACTTTATCGACAAGTTCGTCGAGCGGCACCTGCGCCTGACCCGTCTGCTCATCGACGAGGTCATGGCTCCGGAGGCATTTCCGCTGGTCCGGTCCGCCACCGAGCAGATGCTGGAGGCCGCCTCGGCGTGGTGGGTGCGGCTGCACGAGTACCACCATCGCCAGGGCGACATGCCGATCCCGGACTACCTGGCCGCCAAGAAGTCGAAGGCCCTGGCCGGGCTCGAGGAACTCAGGACGGACGTGTCCTCGATGCTCGTGTGTCTGAAGGACGAGAAGCTCGCCTCCGACATGTCGGCGCTCGCCTACCAGTTCATCCTGGCCGAACGCCTGCTGCGCTACTCGGTCGAGGGCACCGCGCGGCCGAACTACGACGCGGTCGCGTCGCAACTGCTCTTCACCTACCTCACCGAGGCCGGCGGGATCTTCCTCATCGACGGCCGGATCCACCTGAGCCCGGAGCTGCCGGCGGTGCTCGAGGCCTTCCTCGGCGAGATCAACGAGATCGAACGCCAGATCCACGAGAAGCCGGTGGAGCAGGTGAAGCAGGGCCTGCTCGACTTCGCGAACAAGTACACGGACTTCGACGAGGCGACGGGCGACTACCGGCACCTGGCATTCTTCGCCGACATCAAGAAGCGGCTCGGCATCTGACAGGTCATGCACCGGCCATGAGATTCAGAACGTAGCGAAGGGATGTACCGATGACCCGCAGCCGACGCCTGGGCCGACTGGTTCTTGATCCGGTCCGTCTCGCACAGGACCTGGCGCGAACCGACCGCTTCAGGTACAGCGACGCCTACAGCGAGTTCACCTGTGGCTCCTGGAAGGGCTCCTATCTGTGCAACGGAACGGGCGATCTCTACGACACCACGATCACCGAGTACGAGGGGCCATACCAGCTCACCGATCACGGCCGGCAGCTGCCGTACCTGATGGAACTGATCAATGAGCACTTCCGGACCGAGAGCATGCGGTTCGCGCGCCTGGGCCGGATCACGCCGGGCAGCGTGATGGTTCCGCACCGGGACTATCTGGAGCTTAAAGAGGAGCTCGTCCGCATCCACATCCCGCTGCACACCTCGGACACCTGCTTCAACTCAGAGGACGAGACCATCTACCACATGGGCCAGGGCGAGGTGTGGTTCATCGATGCGAGCCGGGCGCACAGCGCGGTCTCGTTCTTCACCGAGGACCGCACGCACCTCATCCTCGACTTCGCCAGCGAGACGGTCGAGGAGACCCTCCGCTTCGATCCCGACCCGGCGACGGAGCACGACCGGTTCGGCACGTCCGTGGTGCCGCGCCGACCGCTGACCGACGAGCAGCGCGACGCCATCCTCGGCCTCTCCGCGATCATCGGCCCGCACAACTACCGGGACGTGCTCGGCCTGATCATCAAGCAGTACTTTGTTTCCGAGATCGCGGTCTCCGAGGTGTACGAGCTCGCCTGCCGGATTGCCAGAAACGCGGACCGGCACGACGTGCTGGAGCGGCTCGAGTGGCTGAGTAATCACGTGCTCGTGGACCGGGCGAAGCTGAGCGCCTGACCGGCGTGCGAGCGGGGCCGTCCGGCGAGGTACGCGGAGCGCGACACCCGGGTATCTGGCGGATCCTGCCGTCGCCCTCTTGTCATGCGCGGATCCGTGGCAGGGAAAGGGATAACCGCTTTGCGACAATCGCGCCACACCATCTCGTTCGATCTCATCGATCCGGCCCGGCATCCCGATCCCGATGCCTGCGAAGCCTGGCGTACTCTCCGCGCCGAGCATCCCGTCGCCTGGTGCGAGCCGGACGGCGGACGGCCCGGGTTCTGGGTCCTCAGCCGCCATCAGGACATCACCGCGATCTACCGGGACACCGCCCGGCTCAGCTCGCGGCAGGGGAACATGCTCAGCACCCTGCTCACCGGCGGCGACGCCGCGGGCGGGCTTATGCTGGTCGTGACCGACCCTCCGCGGCACACCGAGGTTCGGCGCTTCCTGCAGGCTGGCTTCTCCGCTCGGGCCATTGCCCACATCTCGGCGAGCGTGCGCAGCGCGACAAAGGACCTGGTGGGGGCGGCCGTGCGCGCCGGCGGCTGCGACTTCGCCGCCGACGTCGCGGCGCAGATCCCCCTGATCGCCATCTGCGAACTGCTCGCCGTCCCGGCGGACGACCGCCCGGCCATGCTCGAACTGACCATGACGGCGATGGGCGCGGACGGATCACCAGAGTCGGCCGAGGCGGCCTCGGCGGCACAGGGCGACATCCTCGACTACTACTCCGACCTGCTGGAGGAGCGGCGCCGCGCCCCCGGCGACGACATCGTCAGCCTGCTGGCCACCCAGACCATCGACGGCAGGCCGCTGACCGACGCCGAGGTCCTGCTGAACTGCTACAACATCATCATCGGCGGCGACGAGACGACGCGGCTGTCCTCGGCCGGCGCGGCGCTCGCCTTCATCGAGCACCCGGACCAGTGGAAACGCCTCAAGGACGACGAGGGCCTCCTCGACACGGCGATCGAGGAGGTGCTCCGGTGGACGACGCCGGCGACACACATCGGCCGGACGGCGACGGCGGACGTCACCGTACGCGGATGTGAGATCAAGACGGGCGACATCGTCACGGTCTGGAACGTCTCCGCCAACCGGGACGAGGAGATCTTCCCCGATCCCTACCGGTTCGACATCTCGCGCACGCCCAACCGGCATCTGACCCTCGGCCAGGGACCCCACTTCTGCATGGGCGGCGCGCTAGCCCGGGTCGAGCTCAGGATGCTGCTCGACGAGCTGCGTACCCAGGTCGAGGAGCTGGAATCGGCGGGACCGGTGGAGCGGATGAGGTCGAGCTTCCTCGCGGGCGTCAGCAGTCTTCCGGTGAATCTGCGATAGCTGGACGGTCCGAACGGGGGAGAGGAACGACATGACGATCCAAGAGGAGACCCGGCGCGAATGGTGTCCGACGTGCCCGGCGCGGATGTACCGGCCGGGTAGCTTCGACGTGACCACCCGGCCGAAGTCCGACACCTGCTTCGACAAGGCGGCGCGCTGTCGAGTCCTCATCGAGACGCGGGTACCGGTCTGCGTGCATCCCTCGCGACTGGGGCTGCCACCAGGCGCCTACGCGAGCCGGGGCGAGGAGCTGCCCGACACGTATCCGCAGGGGCGGTGGGGCCGTCGACGATGGATCGCGCCGGGTGGGAGCAGCTACCGCCATGCGCTCGAACGGCTCCGCACGCTGGCCGCACTGTGCACCCCGGCGGGACTTCGCACGTGGTGGCCCGACACCGCCGGGCGCCGGAGGCAGCGATGACGGACGATCGAACGAACCCCGCCGACCGGGCCGGCACCGCGACGGTGGCCGCCGGCTTCCCCTGCGTCTGCTGCGGCCGGCTGACCTTGCACGGGGCCGCCCGGGTCGTACGAAATCTGCCCGGTCTGATTCCCGAGGACGACATCGGGCCGCTTCGCTGGCCGGACCGGGCCGCCGGGGCGAATCGGCTGTCGCTGCTCGAGGGGCAGCCACCTACCGGCTCTTCCGGGCCTGCCACCGGGACTACCTGCCGCGGGCGCGCCCGCCTGCCCCGCCCGAGGTCGTCGATCCCGGCTGGCGCCCATCGATCCGGACCGCGATCTGTTCGAGCCGCGCGGGGTGCAGCACGTGCCGTGGCCCGAGGACACCACGGTCCTCTACTGGTGGCGGCATCCGCCCGCCGGTTGAGGCCGCCGCCGCGGCGACCTCGGCCCGGCATCGTCAGGGCGTGCCCACCGCCGCCCTGGCGGCCCGCTCGACCTCGGCGAACCGGGACCGCCGGAACGCGGCGTCGGGCTGCGAATCCGCGTGGCTCGCCTCGGTCCCGGTGGCGCCGTCGAGGTGCTCCCGCAGGATGTCGGCGTGCCCGGCGTGCCGGTTGGTCTCGGTGAGCACGTGCACCAGGATGTTGAACAGTTTGACGTTCGGACGGGGCCACCAGGGCACGTAGCCCGGTGCCTCGACGGTGAGGGCGTTGATCGTCGCGTCGGAGTGCTCCGCGACCCGGCGGTACCGGCCGATGATCTCCTCGCGGGTCTCGTGCTCGGTCGCCCACATCGCCTCGGCCCAAAGCCGCTCGTCGTCCCACCGGCCCAGCGGCTCCGGGCACGGGCGGTCGAAGACGTTGCCGAAGTATCGGTACTCGATGTTTGTTAGGTGCTTGACCAGGCCGAGGAGACTCGTGCCCGAGCCGGTCAGGGGGCGGCGGATGTCGTATTCGGACAGCCCATCGAGCTTCCAGACCAGCGCCTCCCGGACATCGCGCAGATCGCTGTGCAAGTATTCCTTGGCGAAATCATCGATCACGGGGATGCAGTATGCCATGCACGGTCCGTGAGATCGACCTCGACCCTTCCGGCGGATTTGAGTCTCGCGTTCAGCTTACGCCGAAGCTCTCGGGCAACCGCCGGCCCTCTGCGCGAGGAAACGGCCGTGGCGCTGTCGCTCGTGCACGGTCAGCAGCTGGCCGGAGCGGTGGGAGCGTACGCGGAGAGCCAGCGCACCCGCCTGCAGCACGTTGTCACCATCGCCCACGTGGACCTGCTGAGCGCCCCGGTTGGCGCGCGGCGGTGCCGCGAGGCCGCCGCACCGGCTTCCGCGCATCCACTGAGCCCTTTTCATCGTGACGGGCCTGGTCGCGATGGGTGTGGAGGAGAGCTGGTGTCGACATAGGACGAGGCTCCCGGTAAGACAGCAGTCGACCAAGATCCGATGCCCCAACCGGGAGCCTCGCTGTGCTGTCTCACCCGTCCACGATCGCGCTGTCCAGCCGTGCCCTGAACCACCTCGCCGACCTCATCCGCGCCGCACGTGCCCGACGCCGGGGCCGGTGGTGGCGCCTCGATGCCGGCCGACATGCCCTGCTCGCCCTGGCCCACCTCCGCAACGGCGACACCATCACCCGCCTGGCCTGCGGATTCACGGTCAGCATCACCACGGCCTGGCGGTACGTCCGGGAAGCCATCGACCTACTCGCCACGCACGCCGACCATCTGAACGCGGCCCTGCGGCGCATCGGCCGGCTCGCCCACGCGATTCTCGATGGCACCCTGGTCCCCATCGACCGAGTCGCCGACCAGCACCCGTACTACTCCGGAAAGCACAAGCGCCACGGGATGAACGTGCAAGTCATCGCGGACTGCAAGGGGCGTCTGATGTGGGCCTCACCCGCCCTGCCCGGCGCGGTGCACGACCTGACCGCCGCCCGCACCCACGGCCTAATCGACGCACTGGCCAGCGTCAACGTCATGACCTTCGCCGACAAGGCGTACCAGGGCGCTGGCGGCAGTGTCCGTACGCCGTTCAAACGCCGCCGACACCGACCCCGACTGTCCCACCGGCAGAAGACCATCAACCGCCACCACGCCAAGATCCGAGCCGTCGGCGAACGCGCCGTCGCCACCCTCAAGGCCTGGAAGATCCTGGCCAAGCTCCGCTGCTGCCCCCGACGCGCCACCACGATCGTCCAGGCCATCCTCGTCCTACATCACGTCCAGACCAGCCGAAACCCACGATGAAAAGGGCTCACTGTCGGAGGACGTGGAGGCGCTGTTCATGTCGGCTCTGCACGGCAGCGGGCGGCCGACGCGCTCGCGCACTATCAGCGGGTCCCGCAACTCGGAGGTGTTCCGGCCACAACTGAACAGGCCAGAGACATGGAGCCCATTACTCGGGTGAATATACTTCGCAGCGACCTGGCAAGACGTCCGGTAGCGCGTCGCCGGGCCTGCCAACGCCTGGGGTCAAGGGGCCGCAGGTTCAAATCCAGCTTCTGCCGCACGTCCGATAACAGCTCAAGGCACCAGAAGGTCCCCGCGAAGCTGAACCATGTAGCTGGGGTGCAACTCGGGCTTGCGACACGTCCTCGGCCGCTCCAGCACCGGCCGACACCAAGAATGGATTGACTGTTCAAGCCACGGCGGCACTTACGTAACCCGAGACATCTCGGTGAGGGAGTAAAGTGGAGTTCGACGTCGAGACGGTACACTACGATGACTGGAGGGCCTTAAGCGCCTTCCTCCGCCGTTCAGGCTACGCAACTGAAGCACTTCGGGATCTTCTTGGCCTGGCGGAGCCGGCAGAAGAGATTCTCGGCAACATTGGCCGCTTCTCCTTTTTGTATATGGACAACCTGTCGGAAATCGAAGATCCGCTTGCCGTGCTCGCCAGACTCTTCATGCTTTCCGGGCGGGTGTCGATCTCGGAGCTTGACCGCCTCGACGATCGACTCACGAGCCTGTTGCGGCGTACGAAGCTAATCGTGGCGGCGGAGGAGAATGCCACGCTCGTGCGGGGAAAGGCGGTCATTACAGAAGTTCGGGGGCGCTACTTCCTCGCGGATCCCCTGTTCGATAACAGGGGTGACGACTTCGTCGTTCACGACACCGCCAACCGTTGCATGCCTCCCCACGCGTCCTCGCTCGAGCTGCTTGACAGCCTTTGCAAGCCTGATGGCGCGGTGTCATTCCTGGATGTGGGCTGTGGTTCGGGTTGCCAGTCAGCCCTTATCTCGCAGGATTATGAGCGAGTGATGGGCTTCGACCCAGAATCTCGGCAGGTGGGTTTCGCCCGCGTAAACGCCTGGTTGAATGCCCTCTCCATCACGTATGCAGTGGATGGGTGGGAGACCTTCCATTCGCGCGAACGATTCGACCATGTCGCCTTCAATGCTCCCAATGCCGATGTGGCTTTTGCCTTCCTCAACTATGGCCTCGCCAAGCTTCTCGCACCTTCCGGTCATGCCCAGCTGTGGATGCTCTGTGAAAAGAACGAACGTGATTGGAGTTGGGAGGACTATGTCGTGCGTCGACTCCATCGACCCGACGATTGGGAGATTAGCTTGCTAGTCCACCGTGACTCACCTTTCTCGCTTCCGCCTCGGTATTTGGGTGAGAAGCGCCTGCCGAAAGGCACCTTACTGATTGACCATCCTGCTAAGGCGGACGCATTCTTTCGTTCGCTCGACCAACGTCGGGTCACTGCCGTCGCGAGTATGACACTCACGGTGAAGCATCGACAATGAGGGCTCGTTGGGCCAGATATTGCCGACTCAGGTGCGGGACTGTGTAGATTCCGTGTTTGACCTGGGTGTGGTCGGTTGGACAGGACGTCGATCCTGTCCGGAAAGGACCACGTCATGGCAAGCAAGAAGACGACCGCTACAGCTTCCGCAGCCGACGCCGGCGGAGCTGGAGTTCGCCCAGCAGTTGGTCGAGCGGGTGAAGGCCGACGGGGTGTCGCTGGTCGGACCGGGTGGGCTACTGGCCGGGATCACCCGTACGGTGCTGGAATCGGCGCTCGACGCGGAGATGGACGTCCACCTCGACGAGGCCGGCGTCGATGAGGAATCGGGTCGGCGGGCCAACATCCGTAACGGGCACGGTGCGAAGACGCTGCAGACCGAGGTAGGGCCGGTGCGGATCCAGGTCCCGCGGGACCGAGCTGGGTCGTTCGAGCCGCGGATCGGTCAGGGATGCCCGGATGGCAGGGCCCGTTGGTACCGAGCGCGGATAAGTTTAATAGTCCATCTACGGCGGCAGCCGGAGGTAATGGTTCTGGTTCCCTGGGGTGGTGCGAGCCGCCGAAGTACGTCACGGTGGTTGCTCGGTGGCTGCTCGGACGTCGGCGAACTGACGCGGACGCGGCGGGACTAGTGCGGATATAAGACCTCTCATCGAGGGCTCTCGTGTATTAACCGAGAGCGATATGGTGCACGGACCTGCAAGGACTATGCAGGTTTTGGCCGGACCCCGCCGGACGGATTCGGACAAATGGAGGCCTGATCGTTAGTCGCATTGAAGCACGTGACTACCGATCAGAAGGTTAGGGGTTCGAGTCCCTTCGGGCGCACAAGATCAAAAGGGGTCTGACCTGCCGGAATGGCGGTCAGGCCCCTTTGCTTTTCCGTCCCTTGTGGTCGGTTGGGTGCTCGGTGGGTGCTCGTGCGACGAGCATCCCTCGCGTCCGGCCCTGTCCGGTAGGCGGTTGCCGAGTCCGGGCGGGTTTTGATCATGGTGTCGTCTACCGTTGCTGGTGCCCACATTCTGGTACGTGAATCGGTTCCGAGTTCGTCGTTGAGCCTGGTGGGTTTGGGTGTCTCCCGGCTTGAGGGCACGTGTGGTGGTACCCTCGGGTGGGATGGCCTCCTGCTACTGCGATCGTCTACTGTCAGCGTGCCGTGAGGGGTCAGTAGCGAATGGTGATCAGCCCCTCCGATGACGTGGGGCAGGGCCCCGGCAAAGTCGTCAGGTGATGCCGAGTAGTGCCAGGTGGGTGCTGTCGCGGGCGTGATGTCGGTTGGCGGCGGCGATGTTGGTGACTCCGGTCAGGCGTAGGGCGCCGATCGCGGCGTTGCGGAGGGCGGCCATGACTTCGGGTCCGGTGCCGGTGCGGATCTGGCTGTGGTCTTCGTCGTAGGTGACGTCGCGGACCCAGTGGACCTTGTTTCTCGATCGACCAGTGGCCGCGGATCCAGCCGGCCAGTTGTGCCGGCTTTGCCTGGTGGACGTGGAGGTCGGTGATGGCGTAGACGGTTTCGGTGGTGAAGCGTTTCGGCTGGTCGAGGCGGCGTCTGCGGCGGCGGATCTGGATGGCTTGGACGGCGTGCGGGAAGTCGATGCCGGTGGAGATCGTCAGGATCTTGCAGCTGCGGATCTCGCGGCGGCCGTGTCCGCGGTCGGTGTCGCGGGTGGCGTCGGGGACTGCCCGCCAGGGCAGGCCGGTGAGCTGGGCGTGCAGGTGGGGCTGGTTGCCTTTGACGGTCAGGATCCAATGCGCGCCACGTTCGGCGAGGTAGTCGACGTGGTCACGTTGGCAGTGCAGAGCGTCGGCGGTGATCACCGTGTCGCGTAGGTCGCTGATCTGGTCGAGCAGCGGCCGGAATCGGGTGATCTCATTGGTCTTGCCGTCGACGTCGATGCTGGCCAGGACGACACCGGTGTTCTGGTCGCAGGCGGTCATCACGTGTCGGGCCGGGGTGTCGGTGGTGCGGGAGCCGCGCAAGGTCTTACCGTCGACGGCGATCGCCCGACCGGCCGTCGAGGTGGTGGTGGCCCGGCCGGCGAGCCAGACACTGACCGCCGCAGTCAGCAACTGCGGGTCCACGGCCTGCAACAGCCGACGGATCATCGCCTCCGACGGACGTCGGTCGGCAGCCATGCCCAAGGCGACAGCCGTTGACGCCGGCACGTCGGCGACCCACTCGGCGATCGCGACGTACGAACGGTAGCCGGCGACCACCGCACACACCGCGGCGGTGACCACGACCGTCAGCCGATGCCGGACACCCCGCCTGGCCCGTGGATCAGGCAGACCAGCGAGCGCTTCGGGTAGCCCACCAGCGGTTTCGGCAACGGTCAGAGCCGGTGCGCAGGACACCGACGAGATCAGCGATGATGGCAGCGCGGGCATGACTCACTTCGGGCGATCAGCATGGCGTAGGAACCTTGATGATCTTCCGAGCAGGTCATGCCCGTCTTGCTACCACCAACAACGGCGCTTCTACTCCAAGCCCTCCAAGACAGACACCCTCACGACTTTGCCGGGGCCCTGAGCAGACCCCCTGCAAAAACCATGCTAAAGGGTGACAACTGGTGCCCGACCGGGACTACTGGTCCAGCAAGACGGCGTGAGGACGTCCGAAACGATGAGGCACCGCCTCGCCAGGCCGGTCGACGACAAGGACCCAGTGTGGACCATCCGCGCAGGGTTGTTACGTCGGGTACAGCCGGGCTTGTGTGCTCGCGATCCGGGTTGTCTGTTCCTCCTGGACATGACGGGCCACGCGTAGGAAGTCGAGGATGGTGGCGAGTTGCTCGGACGTGTATCGGCCTAGAGCCTCGGAACCTGCGACGCCGACCGGTGCGTAGATCTGGCGTTCGGCGCCACGGGCAGTGTCGGTGGCCGCGACGAGGACCCGCCGCCTGTTGTGCGGGTCCGCGATCCGGTCGGCGAGTCCGGCGCGCTGGAGGCGGTCGATGACCGTGGTCGTGGCGGCCGGGCTGAGGCTCAGCGAATTGCTCAGCTCTCCGGCCGACAGCGGCTTGTCGCCCTCCAGTAGTAGGTCCAGTGCCCGCAGATCCGTGCGGTTGATCTCCAGCGCGGCGGCTACGGCCTCGTCGAACGCGTCGATGCTCTGCTGCAGCAGCCGCAGATGCGTGGCTACGAGACCAATCAACTCACGTTTCGACATTCGAACCTTTCTGTTATCGTAATCTTCGACGACCTGATCCTACCCGATGGGGAGCACCCATGAACGTCGACGACCACGCGATTCGCACCTTGTTCGGCCGCCTCATGCGGGCATGGACAGACAACGACGCGGTCGCCTACGCGGACTGCTTCACCGAAGACTCCGACTACGTCTCCTACGACGGCACCCGCGCAGTCGGCCGCATGCCGATGCAAGAAGCCCACGACCGGCTCTTCCGTGGCGTGCTCGCCCGATCCGCGCTCGTCGGTGGCATCGAATCGATCCGCTACGTCAGCCCGGACGTCGCGGTGATCCACGGCACCGCATCGGTCCTGATGCCCTGGCGATCGACGCTGCCCAAGCGGCGACTGTCCCGGCAGACATTGGTCGCCGTCCGTACCCAGGACGGCTGGCGGTTCACTGCCCTGCACAACGGTCGCGTCAGGCCGGTCACTATCCCCGCCCCCGACTCCGCACCCTCCCGCATGGCCCAGGCCATGGGGAGGCTAGCTCGCGGACTCGGCGTCGGCCGCCGCGCCACGACGACCTGAACATGACACCGGCAGGTAGCCGCTCATCGGCTAGTGTCCTGCGCCGGAAATTCGCCTGATAAGTGGGTAGGGTGGTGGGATGCCGAGAACCGGGCGTCCCACTGCGCCGCTGACGCTGACCGACGATGAGCGAGCGACGTTGACGCGGTGGTCAC
>NZ_JBTMMT010000066.1:0-39254 GCF_055517075.1 Micromonospora sp. DSM 43699 | reverse complement strand
CCCCCCGCCCCGCCCCGCCCCCCGCACGAGTTGATCAAGAGGTTTACGTCAAATCTGTGGCTGAACATGACGCAAACCTCTTGATCACCGGGGCGAACCGGGGCCGGGGGGAGCCGGGGGGAGCCGGGGGAGCCGGGGGGAGCCGGGGCCGGGGGGAGCCGGGGGTCAGGCGTTGAGGGGGGTGGGGGCGGTTAGGTGGGCGCGGGCGAAGTCCAGGGACTCGCGGAGGTCGGCCTCGCGGACGGCGCGGCTCTTGGCGCCCCGGGTGGTCACCTCGACGGCTACCGAGCCGGAGAAGCCGCGGCCGGCCAGGGAGCGGAGCAGTGCGGCGCAGGGCTGGGTGCCCCGGCCGGGCACCAGGTGCTCGTCGCGCCCCTCGCCGGTGCCGTCGCCGAGGTGGACGTGGGCCAGGCCGGCTGCCATCCGGTCGGCCATCGCCAGCGGGTCGCTGTGCGACGCGGCGCAGTGCGACAGGTCGAGCGTGTACGAGGGGTAGCCCACCTCGGTCGGATCCCAGCCGGGCACGTACGGGACGAACTGCCGCCCGGCCATCCGTACCGGGTACATGTTCTCCACCGCGAAGCGCACCCCGCCGAACCGGCCGGCGACGGTGTCCAGCCCGTCGGCGAAGTTGCGGGCGTAGTCACGCTGCCAGCTGAACGGCGGGTGCACCACCACCGTCGGCGCCTCCAGGGTGTCGGCCAGCTCGGCGGCCCGGCGCAGCCGCTCCCACGGGTCGGGGCTCCACACCCGCTGGGTGACCAGCAGGCAGGGAGCGTGCACCGACAGCACCGGGACGCCGTAGTGCGCGGCGAGGCCGCGCAGCGCGCCGGCGTCCTGGCTGACGGCGTCGGTCCAGACCATCACCTCGACCCCGTCGTAGCCGAGTGCCGCGGCGAGCTGGAACGCCGCCGCGGTCCGCTCAGGAAAGACCGAGGAACTGGACAGGAGCACCGGGACGCGGGAAGTCACATCCCCGAGGGTAGCCCGGTCCGCCACCGCAGTTCCGGACGAGCAACCGCAAAAGCCGCGGAACGCCCGGCGTACGTCACATCGGTTCGAGCTGATCCAACCGTCTGAGGATGACGCCCTCACGCAGCGCCCACGGGCAGATGTCCACCGCCTGCACGTCGAACCGGCGCAGCACCGCCTCGGCCACCACCGCGCCGGCCAGCAGTTGGTGGGCCCGGCCGGCGCTCACCCCCTCCAGCTCGCAGAGCTTGGCCGGTGGGATGTGCCGGACGAACCCCAGCACCTGCCGCACCCCGGTCCTGGTGAGGCTGCGCCGGGCCCACAGGCCCGCCGAGGAGGGGGCCGCCCCGGCCAGCCGGGCCAGCGTCCGGAACGTCTTGGAGCTGGCGACCGGACGGTCCCAGCCCACCCCGGCCAGCTTCTCCACCACCGGGTCGAGCTGCGCGTCGACGTACTCCCGCAGCTCCTCCACGGCCTCGGCGGTCGGCGGTGTCGACCCCGCCGGGTCGACGTGCAGCCGTTCCCGGCTCAGCCGGCCGGCCCCCAGCGGCAGCGACACCGCCACCTCCGGGTCCTCGTCGATGCCGGCGGCCAGCTCCAACGAACCGCCGCCGATGTCCATCGCCAGCAGCCGCCCCGCCGACCAGCCGAACCACCGCCGGACCGCGAGGAACGTCGCCCGCGCCTCGTCCGCGCCGGAGAGCACCTCCAGCCGTACGCCGGTCTCCTCGCGCACCCGGGTCAGCACCTCGGCCGCATTGGTGGCGTCGCGTACCGCGCTTGTCGCGAAGGCCAGCAGGTCGTCGGCGGCCAGCGCGGTGGCCGACGCGCGGGCCGCCCCGACCGCCTCGACCAGCCCGTCGGCGCCGGCCCGGGTGAGCGCGCCGTCCGGGCCGATCTGCTCGGCCAGCCGCAGCACCACCTTCTCGGAGTGCGCCGCCCACGGATGCGCGCCGTGGTGGGCGTCGACCACCAGCAGATGAACCGTGTTGGAACCGACGTCGAGCACACCCAGCCGCATGAGGAGACCCTAGGGCCAACACGTTTCCACGGCTCGCCGGCCCGGGTAACCAACCCCGCGTACCCTGGTCCGGGTGACGAGCCAGGTGGAGCTGCGTGTGCTGGTGGACGACCCCGGCGACCCCCGCAGCCGGGAGGTCGGGCTGGACTTCCCCCGGGAGTGGATCGAGTTCGTCGACCCGGCCGACGAGCGGCACCTGGTCCGCGCCGACCTCACCTGGCTGCTGTCCCGCTGGACGTGTGTCTTCGGCCGGGGCTGCCACGGCATCGTCGCCGGCCGGGCCGCCGACGGTTGCTGCTCGCACGGCGCGTTCTTCACCGACGCCGACGACGAGAAGCGGGTCCGGGCCGCCGTCAAGCGGCTCACCCCGCAGACCTGGCAGCACTTCCGCCGGGGTACGAAGAACTGGACCGAGACCGACACCATCGACGGCAAGAACCCGGCCCGGCGTACCGCCACCCGCAGCGAGGACGCCCCGTGCGTATTCCTCAACGACGCCGACTTCCCCGGTGGGGGCGGTTGCGCGCTGCACGGCCAGGCGCTGCGCGACGGGGTGCACCCGCTGGAATACAAGCCGGACGTCTGCTGGCAGCTGCCGGTCCGCCGGGACCAGGAGTGGACCACCCGGCCCGACGACACCAAGGTGCTGGTCTCGACGCTTGCGGAGTTCGACAGGCGGGGCTGGGGCTCCGGCGGGCACGACCTGGACTGGTGGTGCACCTCGTCGACCGACGCGCACGTCGGCACCGAGGCGATGTACCTGTCGTACGGCCCGGAGCTGACCGCGCTGATCGGCGCGCCCGCGTACGCGAAGCTGGCCGAGCTGTGCGCGGCCCGGCTGGGCCAGGGCCAGATCGCCCCGCACCCGGCCAGCCCGCAGCGCTGAGCGTGGTGCTCCGCCGGCCTACGGCTCGAACTTGTAGCCCAGCCCGCGCACGGTGACGATGAACCGGGGCGCGGACGGCTCCGGTTCGATCTTGGAACGCAGCCGCTTGACGTGCACGTCCAGGGTCTTGGTGTCACCGACGTAGTCGGCGCCCCAGACCCGGTCGATGAGCTGCCCCCGGGTGAGCACCCGGCCGGCGTTGCGCAGCAGCAGCTCCAGCAGCTCGAACTCCTTGAGCGGGAGCTGCACGGCCGCGCCGTCGACGGTCACCACGTGCCGTTCGATGTCCATCCGGACCGGGCCGGCGGCCAGCGTCGGCGCACCCGACTCGGTCACCTCGGGGCTCTGCCGGCGCAGCACCGCCCGGATCCGGGCCACCAACTCCCGGGGCGAGTACGGCTTGGTGACGTAGTCGTCGGCGCCGATCTCCAGCCCGACCACCTTGTCGATCTCGCTGTCCCGGGCGGTCACCATGATGATCGGCACGTGCGAGCGCTGTCGCAGCTGCCGGCAGACCTCCGTCCCGGACATCTCCGGGAGCATCAGGTCGAGCAGCACGATGTCCGCGCCGGTCCGATCGAACTCGGTGAGGGCGGAGGTGCCCGTCGCGGCGACGGACACCTCGAAGCCCTCCTTGCGGAGCATGTACGACAAGGCGTCGGAGAACGACTCCTCGTCCTCGACCACCAGTACGCGGCTCAACGGGGTGTTTCCTTTCGTACGGTCAGGCCCGGCGGAGTTCGGCCGGGCCGGGCTCGATACCAGCGGACGGCAGTATCGTCTCCAGGTCGTCCGGAGGGCCGGCGGGTAGCCGGAGGGTGAATGTCGAACCCCCTCCCAGCGTGCTCGCCACCTCCACCCGGCCGCCATGGTTGCTGGCGATGTGTTTGACGATGGCCAGGCCGAGGCCGGTGCCACCGGTGGCGCGGGAGCGGGCCTGGTCGGCCCGGTAGAAGCGTTCGAAGATCCGGTCGACGTCGGTGGGGGCGATCCCGATGCCCTGGTCGGTGACGGAGACCGTGACGTGGTCGTCGTCCGCCCGGGTGGTGACCTGGACGGTGGTGTCCTCGCCGGAGTAGGTGATCGCGTTCTCCACCAGGTTGGACACGGCGGTGGCGAGCTGGCTGTCGCTGCCGTACGCGGTGAGCCCCCGCTGGCCGTCGGTCACCACCTGGATCCGGCGGGCGGTGGCCGAGGTGCGGGTCCGGTCGAGCACCTCGGCGATCACCCAGTCGATCGCGACGGGCTCCGGCGCAGGCTGCGGCTCGGCGCCCTGGAGCCGGGTCAGCTCCAGCAACTCCTGCACCAGCCGGCCGAGCCGGGTCGACTCGTGCTGGATGCGCTCGGCGAACCGGCGGGCGGCCAGCATGTCCTCGGAGAGCTCCGGCGCCCCGTCGGTCGGCTCGGTGGCGTCGACGAGCGCCTCGGCGAGCAGTTGCAACGCCCCGATCGGGGTCTTCAGCTCGTGGCTGACGTTGGCCACGAAGTCCCGCCGCACCCGGGCCAGCCGGTGCGACTCGGTGACGTCGGACGCCTCGACGGCGATGTACCCGCCGCCGAGCCCCATCGCCCGCAGGTGCACGCCGAGCGGGTTCTCACCGGCGTTGTCGCGACCACGGGGCAGGTCCAGCTCGATCTCGCGCCGCACCCCGGTCCGCCGCACCTGCCCGGCGAGGGTACGGATCAGCGGGTGGGCGGCGATGGAACCAGGGGTGACACCGGTGCGGAGCAGTCCCATCGCCCGGGCGGCCGGGTTCACCAGCACCGGCACGTCGTCCGGGCCGAGCACCACCACACCGGCGCGCAGCGAGTCGATGGTCTTGCGGCCGAGCCCGCTGAGCCCGCCGGACTGGTCGTCGGGAATCGCAGACCTCCCCAGGTTCCGGCGGGAGCCCTCGCCCCCGGACGACGCCGAGCGGCGTCGCCAGTCACGGACGGGCCCCGACAGCAGCAGCCCGGCGACCAGTCCGGTCACCAGGGCCACCACGATCGCCACCGCCCATTCCACCCGGCGATCGTAGGGTCATTGTTAACCTGGCTATCGCCCATAACAGGACGAATTACGCCCGCTTCGGGAGAAATTCACTCTTGGTCCCCGTGCCGTTCATCCGGGTTCATCTCGGGTCCGTCGCCCCCCGCCTACCGTGGGTCCCGCACCTGCTCGACCCGTACGCCGGCGGTCCTCGGGGCTGCCGGCGGCACCGACCCCAGGAAGTGACGATGCGCGACGAGTTCCGGGCCGACCTGCAGATTGTCAGCCAACTGCTGGTGGACATGGCGGAGGGGGTGCGCGCCGCGATGCGCCAGGCCACCCGAGGCCTGCTCACCGCCGACCGCGAGGCGTCCGAGGCCGTGATCGCGCGGGACGCCGAGATCGACAACCTCTACCAGCACGTCGAGGAGCGGGTCTGCGACCTGCTCGCCCGACAGGCACCGGTCGCCTCCGACCTGCGCGCGATGATCACCGCCCTGCACGTGGCGGCCGATCTGGAACGGATGGGCGACCTGGCCGACCACGTGGCGAAGACCGCGCTGCGCCGGCACCCCTCCCCGGCGGTGCCGGCCGAGCTGCGTCCGGTCTTCACCGACATGGCATCGGTCGCCGACCGGATGGCCGAGAAGATCGGCAAGGTGCTGGCCAGCCCCGACGCCGACATCGCCGCCGAGCTGGACCGCGACGACGACGTGATGGACGACCTGCACAAGAGCCTGTTCGGCGTGCTGCTCGGCGACGAGTGGCCGTACGGGGTGGAGACGGCCATCGACGCCACCCTGCTCGGCCGGTTCTACGAGCGGTTCGCCGACCACGCGGTGAACGCCGGTGAACGGGTGGTCTACCTGATCACCGGCGAGACCGCCCCCGCCGCTGGCTGAATCCGGCGGCCGGCGGCGCGCGCCGGACCCACCGGGCCCGGCGGCGGGCACGACGGGGCCGATGCGGAGGAAGGGCTCCCCGGCAGCGGGTTCATCCGCTGATGGGGAGCCCTTCCGCGTGGCTCAGCGGCCCTGGTTGGCGACCGCGGCGGCGGCTTCCTTGGCGGCGTTGGGGTCGAGGTAGGCCCCACCCAGGGTGAGCGGGCGCAGCTGCGGGTCGAGGTCGTAGCGCAGCGGGATGCCGGTGGGGATGTTCAGCTTGGCGATCGCCGAGTCGGAGATCTGGTCGAGGTGCTTGACCAGGGCGCGCAGCGAGTTGCCGTGCGCCGCCACCAGCACCGTCCGGCCGGCGAGGATGTCCGGCACGATCGAGTCGTACCAGTAGGGGAGCATCCGCTCCACCACGTCCTTGAGGCACTCGGTACGCGGCATCAGCTCGCTCGGCAGCAGCGCGTAACGCGGGTCGCCGACCTGCGAGAACTCGTCGTCGTCGGCGATCGGCGGTGGCGGCGTGTCGTACGAGCGACGCCAGAGCATGAACTGCTCCTCGCCGTACTCGTCAAGGGTCTGCTTCTTGTTCTTGCCCTGCAGGGCGCCGTAGTGCCGCTCGTTGAGCCGCCACGACCGGCGCACCGCGATCCAGTGCCGGTCGGCGGCGTTCAGCGCCAGCTCGGCGGTGCGGATCGCCCGGCGCATCACGCTGGTGTGCACCACGTCCGGCAGCAGGCCGTGCTCGCGCAGCAACTCGCCGCCGCGGCGCGCCTCCGCCTCACCCTTGGCCGTCAGGTCGACGTCGACCCAGCCGGTGAAGAGGTTCTTCGCGTTCCAGTCGCTCTCGCCGTGCCGCAGCAGGACCAGCGTCCCGACGGTGGGCCCCTCGCTCGCAGTCATGCCGATCATCCTGCCGCACGTGGCGCGGGGACACGCGCGCAGTGGTGGTGACGACCACCACGTGGAAAACCCGGTGACCGGTGTCGGACCCCGAAACTAGGTTGTAAGGCGCTTCAAGGAAATCGGTCATTACCTGAGCGGGGGACGGGCGTGCGCGGCGTACGGGGCTGGTTCCGGGAGACCACAGGTGGACTACCGAGGACGTTCTGGTACCTCTGGGTCGGCACCCTGATCAACCGGCTCGGCTCGTTCGTGCTGGTCTTCCTGGCCATCTACCTGACCCAGGCCCGCGGCTTCTCCGCCGCCCAGGCCGGACTGGTGATGGGCCTGTGGGGGGTCGGCGGCGCGGTCGGCACCACCGTGGGCGGCACCCTCGCCGACCGGTGGGGGCGGAGACCCACCCTGCTCACCGCCCACCTGGGCGCGGCCACCATGATGCTGGCCCTCGGCTTCGCCCGGCCGCTCTGGGCGGTGGCGGTGGGCGCGTTGCTGCTGGGCATGTTCGCCGAGGCCGCCAGGCCGACCTTCGGGGCCATGATGATCGACGTGGTGCCGGAACGGGACCGGCTGCGGGCGTTCTCGCTCAACTACTGGGCGATCAACCTGGGCTTCGCCTGTGCCGCCGTGCTCGCCGGGCTGGCCGCCGAGGCCGGTTACCTGCTGCTCTTCGTGGTCGACGCGGCCACCACCCTGGTCACCGCGCTGATCGTCTTCGTCCGGGTGGGCGAGACCCGACGCGCCCTGACGACCACGGCGCGACCTGGCCCCGGTCGAGGCGGCGGTCCGGTCGTCAAGGGTGCTTCCGTCCAGGTCGGTGGGCCACCCGCGGCGGGCGCGCTGCGGACCATCGCCGGCGACCGGGTGTTCCTGGGCTTCGTCGTGCTCAACCTGTTCGGGGCGCTGGTCTTCCTCCAGCACATCTCGATGCTGCCCATCGCGATGGGCGACGCCGGGCTCTCCCCCGCCACCTACGGTTCGGTGATCGCACTCAACGGGGTGCTGATCGTGGCGGGCCAACTCTTCGTCCCACGGTGGATCCGGGGGCGGAGCCGGTCGCACGTGCTAGCCCTCGCCTCGGTGGTGACGGGCATCGGCTTCGGGCTGACCGCGCTCGCCGACACCGCCTGGTTCTTCGGATTCACCGTGCTGATCTGGACGCTCGGCGAGATGCTCAACTCCCCGTCCAACGCCACCCTGATCGCCGAACTCTCCCCGGCCGAGCTACGGGGTCGCTACCAGGGCGTCTTCTCGCTGTCCTGGCAGGTGGCAGGCGCGGTCGCCCCGGTGCTCGGCGGGGTGGTCCGGGAGCACGCCGGCGACGTCACGCTCTGGCTGGGCTGCGTCGTGATCGGCCTGGCGACCGCGCTGGCCCACCTGCTCTCCGGGCCGGCCCGGGAACGCCGGGCGACCCAACTGCGCAGTCCAGCCCAGCCGATCGTGCCGGTCACCGCTGTGGCGTCACCGGTCCCCCAGGCCCCCGAAGCCGCCGCCACCGCACCTCGCTGAGCCGATCCGGTCCCGCATCCCCGGCTCGCCCCCACTCCGCACCCGAACTGAGCCCCCAGCCCGCATCCCGGCTCCGCCCCCGACCCCGCACCCGAACTGAATCCCCGGCTCACATCCGTAGCTGAAGTCCCGATGCCCGGTCCGGTACCTCATCTGCGTCCTTTGGAGCTGATGACGTTGACGACTCACTCGTAGGCGGCCGGGCACGCCTCGCTGAATCGTTGACGTCATCAGCTCCAAAGGACGCACGGCCCACCCCTCAGGTCCGGCTGGTCTACGAGCTGCGCCCGCTCACTGTCAACGGGTCAGCCGTATCCCCTCGCCCGCCGACGGCCCATCACCCTTCGAGCCTGGTCGACGCAGTAGTCCACGTCCAGGGCTCCTCGACGACCAAGCCTCCTCGACGACCAGGGCGCGCCGACGACCGGGGACGACGACTACGGGGCTCACCGCCCACTCCGGCCCAGGGTGCGGCGACGGAGGCAAGCCATGATCGTGCTGGATCCACGATCTAGTGGTGTCGGAGAGCGCCGAGGCCACTACATCGTGGATCGAGCGCGATCTTGCGAAGGGCAGTGGGGCAGCCGGGCGACGGGCCACAGGGCGCGGGCGACGGCCGCGGGCGACGGGGCGCGGGCGACGGGGCGCGGGCAAGGCCGGGCACGACGAAGGGTCATGCCGGGCCACGGTGGGCCTTTCTGCACCTGTGGGCCGCTGAGGGTTCGCAGAGAGCGGAAACGGCAGGCGGAAAACGGCAGAGCGCCCACCGGCGACCGAAGTCGCGGATGGGCGCTCGTACCGCCTGCCCGGCGGCGGCGGGCGACCCTCACCCCCGTAAGCGTCGCCCGCTCGCGCCGCCGGTTCCGGGTGGCACCGTCCCCCAACGGCGTGCTCCACCCGATTTGCGCCTCGCTCGGTGCACGGATCTGATCGATCCGCCGCTCCCCCGAACGTTTCCGAGCGTGGCGCGGTGCAATAAAGTTAGTTCGCCCGGTTTCCGGATACAACCCGCGAGCACTGTCTCGCCGGTCACAACACCGACCGTCCCAGCTGCGGTGTTGCCGTTCCGGGTCTCGTGACTGCCAACACTCGGCTACCCGGCAGCCATTCCGGTAAACGTCTCAGCCGTCTTCCCGATCGGGTGACTCGGTCCGGAAGAAGTTGCTCTGCCGGCCGTCCCGCAGCTGCTCCTGGAAGATCAGATTGAGCTTGCGACCGTCGAACGTCCGGAACCAGTCGTCCCAGCTGATCACCTGCACCCGGCGACTCTCCCGGTAGCCCGGGATGTCGAAGGTGAGCACGCCCGGCCGCCCGTTCCGCTCGGTGCCGGCGATGGTGGCCGGCTTGGCCCCCCGGGCCGCGGCCCAGTTCCGGATCACCTGATGATGGGTGGTGACCAGGCTGCGCCCGGGACGTTCCGGCCGGTCGGCCGGAGAGGAGATGAGCTGCGCCGAGCGCACCGACCGGGAGGTCGACCGCCCGGTACGGACGCCAGAGGATCGGGCGGTGGCCTTCGTCGGGGCCGCCTTCGTGCCCGGACGCGACGGGACGGCCCGCCCCGACCGGGCCGACGCCCTCGCCCGGGACGGGGAGGCCACCTTCGTCCGCGCGGCCGGTGTCGCATTCGCCCGGGAACTCGCCGCCCGGCGGGACGCGGCCGGGGTGACCTTGCGCGCGGGGGTGGTCTTGCGCGCCGGGGCGGGGGCCGCCTTGGCCCGTGCCGACGTGCCCCGTCGGGCCGGGGCGCCCTTGGCGGCCCCGGTCGACGCGCCGGCAATCTTCCTGGCTGGTGCCCGGCCGGACGGGCCGGTGCTGCGTCGGGCTGCGCCGCCCCGGCCCTCCGAGCGCAGCGTCCGCACGAGGGTCTTCACCAGTTCCGGCTTGCGCAGCGCGGAGATCCCGGAGACCCCCCGGCGGCGCAACTGACCCCGGATGTCGTCCACCCTCATCCGGGAGATCTCCGACTCGGAGATGCCCGGGGTGTTCGGGGTCCGGTTACCCGCCTGACGCGTGGTCCTGGTCGCCGTCGCGCCGCGACCTGAGCTGTTCCGCTGAGCCATGACACGCTCCTCGACAGTCCGTCCTCGGCCTGCGGCGGGTCCCACACTGCCGCGCCGCAGCGGTGCGGCATACCCGTCAGGACCGGTCCGAACCTCCGGCGGAGGGGGTGAAGAGGTGGGCGAAGGCGGCGAGGTTCGCGGTCGACTCGCCCCGCTTGACCCGCCACTCCCACTCCCGACGGATGGAACTGCCGAAACCGATCTCCAGCATGGTGTCGAAGGACTCGTCGGCATAGCTGAGCACCGCCCCGAACAGCCGGTCCAGCTCGTCGGCGTCGACCCCGGACGGGTTGACCCGGCCGGTGAGGTAGACGTCCCCCACCGCGTCGATCGAGAACCCGACGCCGTACATCCGGGCGTTGCGCTGGAGCAGCCACGCCCACAGCTCCTCGCGCCGCTCGTCGGGCTGACGCATCACGAACGCCTCGACCCGCAGCGCGTGCTCTCCGACGATCAGGTTGCAGATCGTCTTGAGCTTGTGGGTGCCGGGGAGGGTGACCGCGTACGAGCCCTCGCCGGTGGCTTCCCACTCCAGCTCCCGCTCGGTGCAGACCGACTCGATCAGGGCCGCCAGCTCGCTTCTCGCGCTCATCGGACCCACTCTACGGCCGGGCTGACGAGCCCACCGGACGGCGCATTGGTGGCCCGGGTCACCACGAGCAGCCGGTGAGTGCCGGCCCCTCGGCCAGCCGGGCCGCCAACCGCTGCCGGTGCTCGGTGACCGCCTCGCCGTAGACGGCGAGCAGCCCGGACACGGTGCGGTCCCAGGAGAACCCTCGCGCGTGCCGGGCGGCCCCCCGGCCCAACGCCTCCCGACCCGCCCGGTCGGGGAGCAGCCGGGCCAGCGTACGGGCCCAGTCGGTGGGGTCGTGGCCGGGCACGAGCACGCCGCTGACCTGGTCGCGGACGGCGGTGACCAGGCCGCCCACGGCGGCGGCGACCACCGGGGTGCCACAGGCCTGCGCCTCCAGGGCCACCAGGCCGAACGACTCGTTGTGCGAGGGCACCGCCACCAGGTCGGCGGCCCGGTAGAGGGCCGGCAGGTCGTCACCGGTACGTGGCGGCAGGAAACGCACCCGGTCGGCGACACCGAGCGAGCCGGCCAGCTCGATCAGCGAGGTGGGCCGGTCCAGGCCGCTGCCGCTCGGGCCACCGCAGATCACCACTGTCACCTCGTCGGCGAGGTCCGGGTCCCGCTCGCGCAGCGCCGCGACCGCGCGGACCAGCACGTCGGGGGCCTTCAGTGGCTGGATCCGGCCGACGAACGCGACGACGTACCCGTTGGTGGGCAGGCCCAGCCGGCGACGGGCGGCGCGGGTCGCGGCGGCCCGGTCCCCGGCGGCGGGGCGGAACCGGTCCAGGTCCACCCCGGGTTCGACGACCGTGACCCGGGCCGGGTCGGCGGCGTAGCGGCCGAGCAGGTCGGTCGCCTCCACCCGGGTGTTCGCCACCAGCCGGTCGGCCTCGGCGACCACCTGCTCCTCACCGATCACCCGGGCCTTCGGCTCCGGCCGGTCACCGGCGGCGAGCTGGGCGTTCTTGACCTTGGCCAGGGTGTGCGCGGTGTGCACCAGCGGCACCCCCCAGCGCTCCTTGGCCAGCCAACCGACCTGGCCGGAGAGCCAGTAGTGCGAGTGGATCAGGTCGTAGTGCCCCGGCGGGCGGGCCGCCTCGGCGCGCAGCACCCCGGCGGTGAAGGCGCAGAGCTGGCCGGGCAGTTCCTCCTTGGTCAGCCCCTCCAGCGGGCCGGAGGTGACGTGCCGGACGTGCACCCCGGGGGCCATCTCCACCACCGGCGGCAGGTCCCCGGAGGTGGCCCGGGTGAATATCTCCACCTCGACGTTCGCCTCGGCGAGCCGGCGGGCGACCTCAAGGATGTAGACGTTCATGCCGCCCGCGTCGCCGGTGCCGGGTTGGTGCAACGGCGAGGTGTGCACCGACAGGGTGGCGATCCGGCGGGGCCGGGGCCACGGTAGGGCACCTCGCTGACGACCGACACCGATGTGCTGATCCGCCACGTCCGCTCCCTCTGTCACGGTTGATGCCGTCCCGCACGACCGGCGCTCCTCGGTCAACCCGTACGCCGGGTGTCATCTTCCCCATCGGGCTTCGGAAATGCGTCACCCCGGGTCGCGGGCGTGACGGACCTCATCACCGGACCCCGGGGCCGGGACCTCGCGGCGGGGCGAGAATGGCCGGATGACCACTGTCGCGATCGTCACCGGGGCGTCCAGCGGGATCGGCGCGGCCACCGCCCGTCGGCTCGCCGCCGCGGGTTTCCACGTGCTCGCCGCCGCTCGCCGCACCGACCGGCTCACCGGCCTGGTCGCCGAGATCGCCGCGGCCGGCGGCAGCGCCACCGCGGTGACCTGCGACGTCACCTCGGACGAGTCGGTGGCCGGGCTGGCCCGGGCCGCCGCCGAGGCGCCCGGCCCGGTCACCGTGCTGGTGAACAACGCCGGGGGCGCGCGCGGGCTGGACCCGGTGGAGTCCGGCTCGGTCGCCGACTGGCAGTGGATGTACGACGTGAACGTGCTCGGCACGCTGCGGGTCACCCAGGCCCTGCTGCCGGCCCTGGAACGCTCGGCCGCCGGGACCGTCGTGGTGGTCTCGTCCACCGCCGGCCTCACCGTGTACGAGGGTGGCGGTGGCTATACCGCCGCCAAGCACGCGCAGACCGCCGTCGCCGGCACCCTGCGGCTGGAGTTGTGCGGCCGACCGGTCCGGGTGGTCGAGATCGATCCCGGGATGGTCCGGACGGAGGAGTTCGGCCTGAACCGCTTCGGCGGGGACGCGGCGAAGGCCGACGCCACCTACGCCGGGGTGGCGCAGCCGCTGGTGGCCGAGGACGTCGCCGAGTGCGTCGCCTGGTGCGCCACCCTCCCGCACCACGTCAACGTGGACCGGCTGGTCGTCCGCCCGCTGGCCCAGGCCGCCCAGCACAAGGTGCACCGGGTGGCGAACACCTGACCGACGGGCGGCGCAGGCCACCGACGCCGTCGCGGCGTTCGGCGTCACCGCACCTGACCGCGACGGGGTCAGATGGCGCAGTCGACCAGGACCGGTTCAGGGTGCAGCGGGACGCCGAACCGGGTGTGCACGCCGTCGCGGATCTCGCGGGCGAGGGCGATCAGGTCGGCGGTACGGGCGGTGCCGCTGCGGTTGGTAAGCGCGAGGGTGTGCTTGCCGGAGATGGCGGTGCCCCCGGGGCCGGGGTGGCCCTTGGCGAAACCGGCCTTGTCGATCAGCCAGGCGGCGCTCACCTTCACCAGGTCCCCCGGGCAGGGCCAGGAGGGCGGCTCGCCGAGGTCGGCGGCGCGCCCGCGCAGCAGCTCGTACGCCGCCCGGTCGAGCACCGGGTTGGTGAAGAACGAGCCGACCGACCAGGTGTCCGGGTCGGTGGCGTCGAGCACCATGCCCTTGCCGGCGCGCAACGTGAGCACCGTGTCCCGGGCGGCGGCCAGCGGCACCCGGTCGCCGACCTCGACGCCGAGCGAGCGGGCCAGCTCGGCGTAGCGCACCGGCCCGGACAGCGGCGAGCGGTCCAGCCGGAAGTCGACCGAGAGCACCACCCAACGGTCGCTGTACTTGAAGATGCTCCCCCGGTAGGCGAAGCCGCAGTCCGCCGCCGTGATGGTGGTCAGCCGGTCGTCGGCGCGGTCGTACACCTGGACGCCGGTGATCCGCTCGGCGACCTCCTGCCCGTACGCGCCGACGTTCTGGATCGGGGTGGCGCCGGCCGAGCCGGGGATGCCGGAGAGGCACTCCAGGCCGGACCAGCCGTTGCCCACGGTGGCGGCGACCAGGTCGTCCCAGGGCTCGCCGGCTTCGACCCGTACGGTGACGGTGTCGGGGTCCTCGGCGACCACGGTGAGCCCCCGCGACCGGACCAGCACGACGGTGCCGGGGAAGCCGGCGTCCCCGACGACCACGTTGCTGCCACCGGCCAGGACGAGCACCGGCTCGTCGCGCCGGTGCGCCTCGCGGACCCGGCGGACGATCTCGTCGGCGCTGGTGGCGGGCTCCAACCGGGCGGCGGGGCCACCGAGGCGCAGGGTGGTGTATCCCGCCAGGACGGCCGGATCGGCGGGTTCGGCGCCCGTTGTCGGTTTGGCGTAGACGTCTGACACGCCTTTCACCCTAGGCTGAGGGGTAGCCGCGGCACCCACTGGTCGCCGGGTCACCCCCGGGGAGGATTGCGATGAGCAGACTGCACGCCACGAAGGACTTCTGGATCGGAGCGCTCCGGGTCGACGGGCCGGCGTTCGCCGCGGCCGTCGCCGAGGCCCCGCCGGAGACACCCGTGCTGTCCTGCCCGGGGTGGACGGTGGCCGACCTGACCGTGCACCTCGCCGGCCTCTACCACTGGGTGCACTCCTTCGTCGGCACTGGCGACACCGCCCAGCCGCCCCGCCCGGACGCCGCCGACCGGCCCGCCGGGGTTACCCCGCTCCAGCTCTGGCAGCACGGGTACGACCAGCTGATGACCCTCTTCGACGCGCTCGACCCGGAGGCCCCGGCCTGGAACCCGATGCCGCAGCCGAAGAAGGCCGGGTTCTGGCCGCGCCGGGTGGCGCACGAGACGGCGGTGCACAGGTGGGACGCCCAGCTCGCCATCGCCGCCGGTGACCCGATCGAGACGAAGCTCGCCGCCGACGGGGTCGGCGAGGTGCTCGACACCTGGCTGCCGGCCGGTCGGCGGCGCACCCCCGGGCAGTGGCAGGGGGTGGTGCACCTGACCGCCAGCGACGCCGCGCAGGACTGGTACCTCCGGATGCGCGGTGAGGGGGTGGCCCTGCTGGACACCGCGACGGTCTTCGGGCACGACGACCACCATGCCCGGGTCCAGGTCACCGCCTCGGCCAGTGACCTGCTGCTGGCGCTCTGGGGCCGGATCAGCTTCGACACCCTCGGGGTGACCGGGGACCGTTCGCTGTTGGCGGGCCTGCGCGTGGGCTGACGCCTGCGCGCCACCGCGACCGCTTCCGAGAGCGGCCGTCCCGACCGGGGCGGCCGCTCTCGCCGTTGCCGCCCCGGCACCGTTCGGATGGCCCGCGCCGAATCGAGAGAGCGCTCTCTTGACAGGAGTCCATCAACCTACCACCCTGTCGTGAGAGCGCTCTCTCGCCGAGATCGAATCCGGCCGGCAACCCCTGCGGCCGGCTCATACGCAGCTCCACACCCCACCACCCGACCTGAGAGGGGTCCGATCCAGATGGGTGTCTTTTCGCGCCGCCGCCTCGCGGCGATCGCCCTGGTGGCCACCACCGCACTGCTCACCACCACCGCCTGCGGCGGCGACGACGAGGCCGCCGACGGCGGACCGGTGACGCTGACCGTCGACGTGTTCGGCCAGTTCGGCTACGAGAAGCTCTACCGGCAGTACGAGGCCGACCACCCCGGCATCAAGATCGTGGAGCGGGGCACCGGCGGCAACCTCGACGAGTACTCCCCCAAGCTCACCCAGTGGCTCGCCGCCGGCAAGGGCGCCGGTGACGTGGTCGCCATCGAGGAGGGGCTGCTCGTCGAGTACAAGGCCAACCCGCAGAACTTCGTCAACCTGCTCGACCACGGCGCCGCCGAACTCAAGGGCAACTTCCTGGAGTGGAAGTGGAACGGCGGGCTGACCGCCGACGGCAAGCAGCTCATCGGCCTCGGCACCGACGTCGGCGGGATGGCGATCTGCTACCGCAAGGACCTCTTCGCCGCCGCCGGCCTGCCCACCGACCGGGAGGCCGTGTCCAAGCTCTGGCCCACCTGGGCGGACTACGTACGGGTCGGCGAGCAGTTCAAGGCCAGGAACACCGGCGCGGCCTTCCTGGACGCCGCCACCAACACCTTCAACACCATCCTGCTCCAGACCGCCGGCAACACCACCGGCTACAGCTACTACGACACCACAGACAAGCTGGTGGTCGACAGCAACCCGGCGGTACGCCAGGCGTACGACACCACCATCGACATCATCGACTCCGGCCTCTCCGGCCGGTACGGGGCCTGGTCCGAGGAGTGGGTCTCCGCCTTCAAACAGGCCAAGTTCGCCACCATCGCCTGCCCGGCCTGGATGACCGGGGTGATCGAGGGCAACGCCGGCCCGGACGCCAAGGGCAAGTGGGACATCGCCCAGGTGCCCGGCAGCGGCGGCAACTGGGGCGGCTCCTACCTGGCGGTGCCGAAGCAGAGCCGGCACCAGGCCGAGGCGATCGAGTTGGCCAAGTTCCTGACCAGCGCCAAGGGTCAGATCGGCGCGTTCCAGGAGAAGGGGCCGTTGCCGTCGTCCCCGCAGGCGTTGGCCGACCCGGCGATCGTCAACTCGACCAACGCGTACTTCTCCGACGCCCCGGTCGGCAAGATCTTCGCCGCCGGCGCCACGAGCCTCAAGCCGGTCTACATGGGGCCGAAGAACCAGGCCGTCCGGACCGAGGTGGAGAACGCCGTCCGCACCGTCGAACTGGGCCAGCGCAACCCCGCCCAGGGCTGGACCGACGCCACCGCCAACGCCAGGAAGGCAGCCGCCAAGTAACCCCGCCTCCGACCATGTCGGGGCGATGTAGCGGGGTCACCGCCGCATCGCCCCGAACGGGGTCCGGCAGGTGGGGATCGGGTGGATGTGGAAGAGAGGGAGATTGCGGGAGATGGTTGTTCAGGTTGAGGGTCGGCCGCCGGGCGCGGTGCCGACCCGGAGCAGACCCCCGGAACGGGGGCACCGGCTGGCCCGGCTCGACGTCAGGTATTCGCCCTATCTGTACGTGACGCCGTTCTTTCTGCTCTTCGCGATCTTCGGGATCTATCCGCTGTTCTACACGTTCTGGGTGTCGCTGCACGACTGGGACCTGTTGGGGGTGGACCCGGCCTTCGTCGGCGCGCAGAACTACACCCAGCTGATGGCCGACGCCGACTTCTGGCACTCGGTGGTGAACACCCTCGGCATCTTCGTCATCTCCACGGTGCCGCAACTGCTCGCCGCCCTCTGGCTGGCCAACCTGCTGAACCGGCGGCTGCGGGCGCGGACCACCTGGCGGATGGCGGTGCTGGTCCCGAACGTCACCTCCACGGCGGCGGTGGCGATCGTCTTCGCGGTGCTCTTCGGCCGCGAGTTCGGCATGATCAACTGGCTGCTCGACCTGGTCGGCGTCGACGCGATCGACTGGAAGGCGAACCGGTTCGCCGCCTGGACGGCCATCTCCGCCATGGTCGACTGGCGGTGGACCGGCTACAACGCGCTGATCTTCCTGGCCGCCATGCAGGCCATCCCGCGCGACCTGTACGAATCCGCCTCCATCGACGGGGCGGGCCGGGCCCGGCAGTTCTGGTCGATCACCGTGCCGCTACTCAAACCCACGATCATCTTCGCGGTAATCATCTCCACCATCGGCGGGCTGCAACTGTTCACCGAGCCCCGGCTGTTCAACTCCGGCACCAACGCGATCCGGGGCGGGCCACTGCGCGAATCCCAGACGGTGACCATGTACATGTTCGAGAACGCCTTCGCCCCGCACTACAACTTCGGCTACGGCTCTGCCGTCGCCTGGCTGCTCTTCGCCCTGATCGCGGTGGTCGCGGCGATCAACGTACTGCTCCTGCGCCGGCTCGGTGGCGGCGCGCGGAAGGGGAACCGATGACCCGGATCTGGTCGGCCGGCCGGTTCACCTACCCGGCGCTGGCGCTCACCGCCCTACTGTCGATCTTCCCGATCTACTGGATGTTCGTGGTGGCCAGCCGCAGCAGCGACGCGATGGGGCAGGTGCCGCCGCCGCTCACCCCCGGCGGCAACCTCGGCACGAACATCACCCGGCTCTTCGCCAACCCCGACGCGCACTTCCTCACCGGCCTGGTCAACTCCACGATCGTCGCGGTCAGCGTCACCTTCTCGGTGGTGCTCTTCTCCACCCTGGCCGGGTTCGCCTTCGCCAAGCTGCGGTTCCGGGGACGCAACGCGCTGCTCATGGTCATCGTCGCCACCATGATGGTGCCCACCCAGCTCGGGGTGATCCCGCTCTATCTGCTGATGACCAAGCTGAACTGGAACGACCGGCTGCCGGCGGTGATCGTCCCGGCCCTGGTCACCGGGTTCGGCGTGTTCATGATGCGCCAGTACGCGGCCCAGGCGGTCAGCACCGAGCTGATCGAGGCGGCCCGGGTCGACGGCTGCCACACGCTGCGGATCTACTGGAACGTGGTGCTCCCCGCGCTGCGGCCCGCCGCCGCCGTACTCGGCCTGCTCACGTTCATGACCACCTGGAACGACTTCCTCTGGCCGTACGCTGTGCTCAACGACCCGGAGAACCCGACCGTGCAGTTGTCGCTGCGGGCCCTCTCCGACGGTTACTACCAGGACATGTCGCAGGTGTTCACCGGCACGGCGATCGCGACGCTGCCATTGCTGCTGGTGTTCGTCGTGTTCGGCCGCCAGATCATCGGCGGCATCATGGAAGGTGCGGTCAAGGCGTGAGCGCGAGGAGTGAGCCGGTTCTGCGAGCCCCGCAGTCGCGAACGAAAGAGGAAACCGCGTGAGCGCGAGGAGCGAGCCGGTTCTGCGAGCCCCGCAGTCGCGAACGAAAGAGAGCACCGCGTGAGCGCGAGGAGCGAGCCGGTTCTGCGAGCCCCGCAGTCGCGAACGAAGGAGGAAACCGCGTGAGCGAGCTTCGATTTCCGGAGAACTTCGTGTGGGGCGCGGCGACCGCCGCGTACCAGATCGAGGGCGCGGCCCGCGACGACGGTCGCGGCGAGTCCATCTGGGACACCTTCAGCCGTACGCCGGGCAAGGTGTTCGCCGGGCACACCGGTGACGTCGCCTGCGACCACTACCACCGGTACGCCGACGACGTGGCGCTGATGGCCGAACTGGGGCTGGCCGCGTACCGGTTCTCGGTGGCCTGGCCCCGGATCAGGCCGGACGGCACCGGCCCGGTCAACCCGCGCGGCCTGGACTTCTACGACCGGTTGACCGATGCGCTGCTCGACCGGGGCATCGACCCGATCGTCACGCTCTACCACTGGGACCTGCCGCAGACGTTGCAGGACCGGGGTGGTTGGACCAGCCGGGAGACCGCCGAGCACTTCGCCGACTACGCCCTCGCGGTGCACTCCCGGCTCGGTGACCGGGTCCGCACCTGGACGACGCTCAACGAGCCGTGGTGCTCGGCGTACCTCGGTTACGGCAACGGGGTGCACGCCCCCGGCGAGCAGGACGCCGGGGCGGCCTTCCGGGCCGTACACCATCTGTTGCTGGGGCACGGTCTGGCGGCGCGGGCGCTGCGGGCGGCGGGCGCACAGACCGTCGGGATCACCCTCAACCCGGCGGACGTCGCTCCGGCCGACCCGGACAGCGCCGCCGACGCCGCCGCGGTACGCCTCGTCGACGGCCTCCAGAACCGGATCTTCCTGGACCCGCTGACCGGTGCGGGCTACCCGGCCGACGTACTCGAACACGTCGCCCGGATGGTCGAGCCCACGTTCGTCAGGGACGGCGACGAGAAGATCATCGCCGCGCCGCTGGACCTGCTCGGGATCAACTACTACTCCCCCACCTATGTCGCGGGCCGCCCGGACGGGGCCGGCAGCAGCGCCTACCCGGGCACCGAGGGGGCGGTGGAGTTCCTCCCGGCCAGCGGCCCGGTGAGCGACATGGGTTGGCAGATCGAGCCGGCCGGGTTGACCCGGCTGCTGGAACGGATCGGCACCGACTACCCGGGGCTGCCGCTGATGATCACCGAGAACGGCGGTGCGTTCCCGGACGCCAGCGTCGACCCGGCCGCCGGGGGCCGGGTCGACGACACCGACCGGATCGCCTACCTGGACGGACACCTGCGGGCCGCGCACGAGGCCATCTCCCGCGGAGTCGACCTGCGCGGCTATCTCGTATGGTCATTGCTGGACAACTTCGAGTGGGCCGAGGGCTATCGGAAGCGGTTCGGGATCGTCCACGTCGACTATCTCAACCAGCGGCGCACCCCGAAGTCGAGCGCCCGGTGGTACCAGGAGGTGATCTCCCGGAACGGGCTGTGACAAGGCGGTGGTAGCGGGTATGACGGCGGCACAACGGCCCACCCTGGAGGAGGTCGCCCGGCAGGCCGGCGTGTCCCGGGCGACGGTGTCCCGGGTGGTGAACGGCTCCACCACGGTCGCCGAGCCGATCCAGGAGGCGGTCCGTCGGGCGGTGGCCGAGCTGGGGTACGTGCCGAACCTGGCTGCCCGCAGCCTGGTCACCCAGCGGACCGACTCGATCGCCCTGGTGCTGCCGGAGGCCGCCACCCGGGTCTTCTCCGACGACCAGGTCTTCCCCGGGATCATCCGGGGCGCGGCCCAGGAGTTGGAGGCGGCCGACAAGCAACTGGTGCTGATGCTGGCCGGCTCGCCCGCCGGACACGACCGGGTCGCCCGCTACACCACCGGCCGGCACGTCGACGGGGTGCTCTTCGCCTCGCTGCACGGGGAGGACCCACTCCCCGGCCGGCTCGCCCGGCTGGGGATACCCGTGGTGTGCAGCGGCCGGCCGCTGGACGCCGCCGACGTGCCCTACATCGACGTGGACCACATCGGCGGGGTCGCCACGGCCACCCGCTACCTGATCAGCAACGGTCGACGCCGGATCGCCACCATCGCCGGCCCGCAGGACATGGTCGCCGGCATCGAGCGGCTCGCCGGCTACCGGGACACGGTGGTCGCCGCCGGCCTGCCGCAGATGATCGAGTACGGCGACTTCACCCGCGAGTCGGGGACCACGGCGATGCGTCGGCTGCTCGCCGCGTACCCCGATCTGGACGCCGTCTTCGCCGCCTCCGACCTGATGGCGCACGCCGCCCTGCGGACGCTGCACGAGGCGGGACGGCGGGTGCCGGACGACGTCGCGGTGATCGGCTTCGACGACATCGAGACGGCCGCCTACACCGAGCCGCCGCTGACCACCGTGCGGCAGCCGATCGTCGAGCTGGGCCGGCAGATGACCCGGTTGCTGCTGGCCCTGGCCGCCGGTGCGGACGTCGAGCGGGTCGTGGTGCTGCCGACCGAGCTGGTGATCCGGCAGTCCGCCTGACCGCTCCCCACCCGCCCCCGGCCCCCGGCCCCCTGAGCATCGACCAGGACCATCACTCTGAGCGATATAGCGGCAGCCCACCCGTACTCCATCCGCATCCTTTGCCCTGCTGCCATCCAGACGACAGACACTTAGCGTGATCGTTCATGATCGATCCCAGCCGGAGTGCCGACCATCCAACACCAGCTCAGCCGGTTGTCGCGTGAAGGGCAGCAGAGCAAAGGATGCGGATGGGATGTGGTGGAGGCGGACTGCCGATCACGTGGAGTAGCTACGGCCGTGACTCACCCCCGGCGTTACTCAGAGTCAGGTCGATGGTAGATGGCGTAAACCCGTGGCAGTCCACGCCGACCGGTGCCTACGCTCGCGGGCATGTCTGCCCCCGCCCCATCGAGTCATCCCACAGCCGCGTCTCCCGACACCGGGGAACAGCACTTCACCATCCGACCGGGAGCGGGGTGGCGCGGGTGCTGATCCGCACCGCTCGACCGGACGACGCGCCGGGGGTCGTGGCCCTTCGCTCGCTGGTCCATCCCTACCTGGTGCGGGGGGTGGCGTCGACCCGGCAGATGATCGCCCAACCACCACCCGAGGAGAACTGGAGGGCCTGGGTCGCCGAGACGGCCGGGCAGATCGTCGGCTGGGTCTCGGCGTACCGGAACGCCCGGACCTCGCAGCCGGACTTCGGGGACATCTCCACCCTGCACGTGCATCCGGAGCACCGGGGCCGGGGCACCGGAACGGCGCTGCTCACCGCCGCTCTGGCGCACCTGGGGTCGCTCCGGGTCCGCCGGGTGCGGACCTGGGCGCAGGCCGACTCGCTGCCGTACGCCCGCCGGCACGGGTTCACCCCCAGCCGGGAACTGCGCTACTCGGCGCTCGACCTCCGCCCGGCACCGCCGATGCCCGAGCCGCCCGCCGGGGTCCGCCTGCTCCCCCTCACCGGGCTCGATCCGTACCAGATCTATCTTCTCGACGACGCCGCCGCCGCGGGCGAGCCGGGCGACGTGCCGGTGGACGCGACCAGCTACTCCCTCTGGCGGTCGGAGTGCTGGGAGAACCCGGGGCTGGACCGGGACGCCAGCACGGTCGCCGAGGTCGACGGCGCGCTGGTCGCGCTCAGCCTGGTCAAGCGGGACGGCGACCGGATGTGGTCCGACTTCACCGCGACCCGGCCGGAGTACCGGGGTCGGGGGCTGGCCCGACTGACCAAGCAGGCCGCGCTGCACCGGGCCGCCGGCCGGGGCGTACGCACCGCCTACACCTCGAACGACGAGGCCAACGCCCCGATGCTGGCGATCAACGAACGGCTCGGCTACCGGCCGATGACGTCCGGCTGGTCCTGCCTGCGCGACCTGCCCTGACGGTCGGGGTCAGCTCTCCTCGATGTGCTGGCCCAGCGACCGGCGGGCGAGCAGCGCGGCCCCGGCGACGGCGGCCGGCATGACCAGCACCGCGCCCAGCGGGATCAGGAAGCAGAGGAAGACCGCCACCCCGAAGCCGAGCGAGGTGGCCCGGTCCGCCTTCAACCTGGCCCGCCGGTCCGGCAGCCGCAGCCCCCGCCGGGAGAACGGCGCCCCGACCAGCTCCACGGCGAGCAGCCAGCCGCCCACCGCCGCGCCGACCACCGGCACCACGGTCTGCCCGACCACCGGGATGAAACCGGCCGCGAAGAGCGGGATGCCGAACAGCACGGAGAGCCCGACCAGCCGCAGCGAGTCGACGACGCTGCGTCGCAGCGAAGCCCCGAACGGCACCTCCACCGCGCCCGGGGTGCCGCCGAGCCGGTCCTCCACCCGCTCGGAGATCTTCTCGTAGAACGGGTCGCCGATCACCAGGGTGACGGCGGTGAAGCCGACAACGGTGAGCAGCCCGCCCAGCCCGAGGAAGGCCAGCCCGGCAATCACCCGGACCAGGCTGCGCGGCGTGCTCGACCAGTCGTCGGCGAACGGGGTCACCCACGCCGCCAACTCGTCGACGAAGTAGACCAGGGTGGCGAACGCGGCGACGAAGAGCACGGCGGACAGCAGTGCCGGCACCACGCCGAGCAGCATCAGCCCCGGGCTGCGGACATAGAGGCCGAGGCCGCGCACGAGCAGGCCCACGCCGCCGAAGAAACGGCGGGTGGCACCGGTCACCGGCGCGGCGATGGTACGGGGTCCGTTCACGACCGCAGAGCCTACTGGCCGCAGGCTATCCCGACCGGACACCCGGTGACCGCCACCGACGGGTCGGGGCGGCAGGATGCGGGGGTGCGCGCTGCCCGGTTGATCTCCCTGGTGCTGCTGTTGCAGGCCCGGGAGACGATGACCGCCGCCGAACTCTCCCGCGAGCTGGAGGTTTCCGAGCGGACCGTCTACCGGGACGTGCTGGCGCTCTCCGCCGCCGGGGTGCCCGTCTACGCCGACCGGGGGCGGGCCGGCGGTTACCGGCTGCTCGGCGGCTACCGGACCCGGCTGACCGGGCTGACCCGGGACGAGGCGGAAGCCCTCTTCCTCGCCGGGCTGCCCGGCCCGGCCGGTGACCTGGGGCTGGCCGACGCGGTGGCGTCCGCCGAGCTGAAGGTGCTCGCCGCGCTGCCGCCGAGCCTGCGCGACGCGCCGGCCCGTACCGGGCAGCGGTTCCACCTGGACGTGCCGGGCTGGTTCCGCGAGTCCACCCCACCCCGCTGGCTGTCCGAGCTGGCCCGGGCGGTGTGGCGGGACGGGGTGGTCGAGCTGCGGTACCGGCGCGGCGAACGGGAGGTCACCCGCCGGGTCGAGCCGTACGGGCTGGTGCTCAAGAGCGGCACCTGGTATCTCGTGGGCCGGGTCGGCGACGCGATGCGCACCTACCGGGTGGACCGGGTGCTCGACGTCGTCGCCGACCCGGCGACCTTCGTCCGGGACGACGGGTTCGACCTGGGCGGCTACTGGCGGGAGCAGGCCGAGGCGTTCCTGCGGGGCATGCTCGCCGAACGGATCACCGTCCGGGTCAGCCCCACCGGTCTGCGCCGGCTCCGCTTCCTCGCCGACGCCCCCTTCGCGTACGAGGAGGCGATGGCCGCCGCCGGCACACCCGACGGGCAGGGTTGGGTGGTGACCCGGCTACCCGTCGAGTCCGTCGAGGTGGCGTACCCGCAACTGCTCGGCCTCGGCCCCGAGGTGGAGGTGCTCGACCCACCGCACCTGCGTGCCCTGCTCGTCGACGCGGCAACCCGCTCGGCCGCCCTCTACGGCGTCGGCCCGGACCAGGCTCCCCGCTGACGGCGACCGGGCCGACGAGTCGTCAGCGGTACCCGGTGACGTCGGCGGGGCGGTCGGTCTCGACCACCTCGGTGAGGTAGCGGAAGGCGTCCGGCCGGCTGCCGTCGAGGTCGGTGAAGCCGTACACCCGGGCCAGTTCGCCTGCCGAGACGGACGCCTGGTTCCAGCGGTCCCGGTCCTCGGCGGCGGCCAGTGCGGCGACCGCCCGCCCGACGAAGGCCGGGGTCTCCGAGATGAGGAAGTGCGGGTCCTTCGCCGCGCCGTCGCGCCAGGTCTCCTCGGTCACCCCGAAGTGCTCCAGCATCGCCTCGGAACGGATCCAGCCGGGGGTGAGCGCCACGGCGGTGCACCCGTGCGGCTTCAACTCGTGCCCCCAGCTGTGTGCGAGCCGGGTCACCGACACCTTCGCCAGGTCGTAGAAGACCGACAGCCGGTAGTGCGTGTCGTTGTACGCCCGGGTGCCGTCGCCGATCTCGACGACCAGCCCGCCCGGGCGACGGATCAGCAGCGGCAGGGCGAAGTGGCTGGTGACGATGTGGGTGTCCACCGCCAACCGCAGGGTACGGAACCCGGCGTCCAGCGGCTGCTCCCAGACCGGCTTCTCCCAGGTGATCAGCGGGTCGGCCCCCCACACGTCGTTGACCAGCACGTCGAGCCGGCCCTGTTCGGCGTCGATCCGGGCCACCAGGTCGCGCACCTGGTCGGGCACCAGGTGGTCGACCCGTACCGCGATGCCGGTGCCCCCGGCGGCGGTGACCAGCTCGGCGGTCTCCTCGATCGTCTCCGGGCGGTCCAGCTCGGAGCGGCCGGCCCGGCTGCTGCGCCCGGTCACGTAGACCGTCGCCCCGGCCGCGCCGAGCTGGACCGCGATCTGCCGGCCCGCGCCCCGGGTCGCGCCGGCCACCAGCGCGACCTTTCCTTCAAGCGGTGTCGTCGTCATACCGTCGACTGTGACAGCGATACCTGACAACCGAAGTCCGGTTTCGCACGGCGGTTCCGTCCGGCATGCTGCCGGCATGCACCTGCTGCTCTCCGGGATCGTCGGCTCGGTCGCCTACGGGCTGGCCGGTCCCGGCTCCGACGTGGACCGGATCGGCGTCTTCGCCGCCCCGACGGTGGCCTTCCACGGCCTGCGGCCACCCCGGGAGTCGATGGTCACCACCGACCCGGACGTCACCCTGCACGAGGCCGGCAAGTACGCCCGGCTGGCGCTGAGCGGCAACCCGACCGCCACCGAGCTGATCTGGCTGCCCGCCGACTGCTACGAGACCCGCACGAAGCTCGGCGAGCGTCTGATCGCCATCCGGTCGGCGTTCCTCAGCGCACCACGCGTCCGCGACGCCTACCTCGGGTATGCGAGTCAGCAGTTCCGCAAGCTGACCACCCGCGACTCGACGGTGGGCGGCCGGCGGCGCTCGGCCAAGCACGCCCGGCACCTGGCCCGGCTGCTGCACCAGGGACGGAAGCTCTATGCCACCGGGTGCCTGGAGATCCGGCTCGCGGACCCGGCGTGGTTCCGGGCGTTCGGCGAGCGGGTCGCCGACGGCGCGCTGGCCGAGGCGGAGGCGCTGGTCGCCGAGGCGGAACGGGACTTCGCCCGGATCCGCACCCCGCTGCCCGACCGGCCCGACGAGGCCGCTGTGGAGCGCTGGCTGCGCGACGTCCGCGCCGCCCACCTGCCCCCGCCACCGTTCTGACCGCCGGTCGCCCGCCGACCCCGGGGACTGCGGCGGTGGACCGGGGTCAGGCGTTGAGGAAGGTGGAGATCCGCTCCCGCAGGTCGGTGCGGTCGGTCCAGGCGAACCCGGGGCGGTCGTACACGTGCAGGGTGGCGGCGGGCAGCGCGGCGGCCAGCTCCGCGGCGATGTGGGTGGGGTGCAGGTCGTCGCCGACGCAGCCGATCACCAGGGCCGGGGCGGTGACCCCGGCCAGGGCGGCGACGTCCGGCAGCGGGGACTCGTCCGCCAGGTCGGCCAGGCCGGGGGCGAGCCCGTCGCGGAGCAGCTGGTCGAGCCGCTGGCGCAGGTGGGACCAGCCGGCCGGGGTGTTGCGTACCGACGGGGGCAGTTCCAGGGCGACCACGTCCGCCACGGCCGAGGCGTCGCCGCCGGCCACCGCGTCGAGCAGGTCGGTCAGCCGCTGGTGGGCGATCGGGCCACGCGGCCGGTCGAGGACAGCGGGCAGCAGGAAGACCAGCTTCTCGAAACGGTCCGGGCTCTCGACGAGCAGCCGGCAGAGCGCGCCCGCGCCGAGGCTGGCCCCGAACGCCCGGGTGGCACCACTGAGGTCCGCCACGGCCCGCAGGTCACGGGCCAGGTCGAGGTAGCTCCACGGGCCGGGCGGCGCGTCGGAGCGGCCGTGCCCCCGGAACTGGAAGAAGACCCGACGGCCGGTGACCGCGCTGCCGAACGGACGGGTGGTGGCGATGCCGTTGCCGAACCCGTGGGCGAACACGGTGACCGGGTCACCGACGCCGGTGACCAGCCGTTCCAACTGCACGTCGTGCGGGGTGGCGACCAGCTCGGTCTCCGGCTCCGGCAGGGCGGGCCGCCCGGTACGCGGTGCACCGGGCCCCGGGCCCCAGGTGCGGGGTCCGCCGTCCGGCGGTGGCGGCCAGCGGAAACCCCTCACCAGAACCCTTTGCCGTCGTGCAGGTCGCGCAGCCCGACCCGGACGTCGAGCAGGTAGATCAGGCCGGCGGCGATGCCGATCAGCCCGAAGATGCTCAGCGCGCCGAAGCCGAGCAGGGTGAGCAGCAGGCAGACGGCCAGGATGGCGATCCAGCCACCCTTGGGGAGGGTGCCGATCGCCGCGAAGGAGTCCGATCGTTGGGTGATCGCGTGCACCAGCGAGATGCCCTGCACGATGAGCGCGAAGAAGAGCAGGACGCGGTCGATGATGAAGACGGCGTCGAAGACGAAGATCGGCGCGGCGATGGCCATGCCGGCCAGCATATGCCGACGGCCCCGGAAACGTCCGCCAGGACGCCTCCGGGGCCGGTGTCGGCAAACGTCACTCGGCGGCCGGCCGGGTGCGCTTCGTGGTCTTCGCCGGCTTCGCCGCACCGGTGGCAGCCGGCTTGGCAGCGGCCTTGGTGGCCCGGGTCCGGGTGACCTTGGCGGCGGCCGGCTTGGCCTCGACGACCTCGGCGACGTCCGCCGGGGTGGGCGGGTGGTCCGCGCCGACCTGGGCCACGTCCGCCGGGGTGGGCGTCCGGTCCCGGGTGGCTACCGCGTGCACGTCGGCCGGGACGGTGGCGTCGGTCGCCTCGATGTCGGCGTTGACGGTGTCGGCGGCCTCCAGCACCCCGGCACCGACCACCCGCTCACCACGGGCGATCAACGCGCCGTACGCGGCCAACGCCCGCTCCTGGGCGGCCTGCGCCCCGGCGAGCACCACTGCGGCGTTGCGGGTGGCCGCCCCGCGCAGCCTGTCCAGGTCGAGCTCGGCCCGGAGCTTGTCCAGGTCGAGCTCGGCGCGCAGCTTGTCCAGGTTCAGCTCGGCCGGGGCGGCCTTGTCGCGCAGGCCGGTCGCTGTCAGGTTGGCGGTACGGAAGGTCTCGGTCGCCTTCTGGCGCAGCTCGACCCCGGTGACGACGGCCCGGCCACCCAGCTCGGTGACGACCTTGGTGCCGTCGGTGACGACCCGGTTGCCCAGCTCGGTCACCACGGTCGGCAGCTTGCGCAACTGCTGGAACGCCAGCTCACCGGCGCCTGCGGCGGCGTAGAGCGGGGCCGGGATGCGGTTGGTCTTCGGCTGGGTCATGACAACTCCTCCTCGGCCGCCGAGGCGGCCCTGCTGTTGCTGTTCGTGGGTGCGACATCCGCCCTGCTGGCGCGGGTGCCGGGGGCGGGAGGCGTGCTGTCCGCCCCGCTGGTCGGGGGTGTGCTGTCCGGTGCGGCGGGTACGGGCGTGCCGGCCGCGCCGCCGGGCGCGGGTGCGCCACCCGCCTCGGTGACCGCGACCGATTCGAGGACGGCCTCGGTCGGAGTGCCCTCCGGTGTGGTGGGGCCCGTAGCGGCCGGCGTGACCCCGGCCGCCGCTTCCGTCGGCTCCGTCGGCGTCCCGGACCAATCTGCCGTGGCGGCGGTCCGATCCGTGACCACAGGCTGATCCGTGACGACCGGCTCGGTCGGGACGCCAGGCTCGGTCCGGACTACAGGCTCGGTCGGGACGACGGGCTCGGTCGGGACGGTCCGGTCGGCGGCGGTCTGTTCGGCGGTGGCCTCGGCCAGGCGGGTGTTCTCCCGGCGGAAGGTCTCGTAGATCTGGCTGAGCGACTGTTTCTGGGCCATCGTCAGATCAGGGTCGACCGAGATGGCGGCGAGCACCCCCTGGCCCTCCTTGTCGTCGAGCAGCCCGGCCCGCAGGTACATCGCCGGGGTGGAGACCCGCAACGCGCTGGCGAGCTGCTGGAGCACCTCGGCGCTGGGCTTGCGCAGGCCCCGCTCGATCTGACTGAGGTAGGGGTTGCTGACCCCCGCCTGCTCGGCGAGCTGGCGGAGCGAGATCTTGGCGTTCCGCCGCAGGTCACGGATGAATCCGCCGACGTCGGGTAGATCCTTGGGTGCGGCCATGCCCCCACGGTAGTCCGCACTGCTAGCTCCAGCAAGCAAAACGCTAGCCACAGTTAGCAAGGTAACAACGGCCGGGAAGGCGTCCCCTCAGCTGCGCCGCGTGGCGGGAGAATTCACCAGACCGGGCGGATCGCGCCGACCGGGAGGGCACCGCCCAGCAGGGGAAACTCGGCATACTCGGTGAGGACGGGGGCCTGCACGCCGAGCCGGCGCAGCGCGGAGACCAGCACCGGCATCCTGGCCCGGGCCGCACCGTCGTCGATCTTGAGGGCCACCGCACCGACGCCGGGCAGCGCCGCGGCGATCACCCCCTCCGCGCCGATCTTGGCCAACATCCCGGGTACGCCCCGCATCAGCCGGGTGTCGTCCGCCACGGTCCCGCCGACCACCTCCGGGTACGCCCGCATCGCGTCCGCCACCGCGCGCTCCGGGGAACCGGGCTCGGCGGCCACCAGACGCAGGAACGCCCGCGCCAGCCCGGTCAGCGAGACCGCCAGCACCGGCGCGCCACAGCCGTCCACCCCGACCGCCGCCGCCCGCTCGCCCGTGAACTCCTCGATCGTGGCGGTGAGCCGCTGCTGCAACGGGTGCTCCGGCCGCCAGTACCCGTCCAGCGGCCAGCCGACCGCGAGGCAGGTCAGCAGCATCCCGGCGTGCTTGCCGGAGCAGTTCATCGCCAGCCGGCTCGGGCCGCCGCCGGCGCGCAGCACGGCCTCCCGGGCCGCCTCACCGAAGGGCAGGTCGGGTGGGCAGTGCAACGCCTCCGGGGTCAGGCCGGCGGAGCCCAGCAACGCCGCCACCCGGGCCAGGTGGAACTCCTCACCGGCATGGCTGGCCGAGAACAGCGCTACGTCGGCGGGGTCGGTCGACGCGAGCCCGGCCCGGAGCATCCCGAGCGCCTGCAACGGCTTGCTGGCCGACCGGGGGAAGATCGGCGACACGCCGTCCCCCGCACCGGCCACCGGGGCACCGGCGGCGTCGAGCACCACCACCGAGCCCCGGTGCACACCCTCCACGAACCCGGACCGGACCACCTCGGCGAGCGGCTCGCCACCCTCGTACGTCTTGGACACCCTGGGAAGGTACCGACGCGGGTCGGTACGCCCCACAGCCGGGTGACCTGCGACGTCGGCCACGGGCGTAGGGAGCGTCGGGCTGAGCGTGGCTTACCGCGCACCCGCGCCGACCGGACCCACGGCGGCCACGGCACGGCACCGGACCGCGTGCCGAACCGACGCTGCCGCCGCCCGCCCCGGCCGCTCTGCCCACCGGGCGGACTACCGACCGAGCAGTCGACGGGCCTCGGTGGTGGTAAGCGGCGGGCGCTGGGCGAGCTGCGCGAACCCGACCGCACGGGCGACCAGCTGCATGTTGGACTCCACCGGACGGCCCTTGGCATAGGTCACGGTGTCCTCCATGCCGACCCGGAGGTGCCCGCCGGTGGAGAGCGCGGCCAGCAGCACCGGGATGGTGCTGCGGCCGACGCCGGTGGCCGAGAAGGTGGTGCCCGCCGGCAGGTCGCGCAGCAGTTGCTGGGCGGCGACCAGGGTGGCGGTGGTGCCCGGCATGCCGCCCGGCACCCCCATCACGAAGTCGACGTGCACGTGCCCGCCGTGCGGCAGGCCGTGCCGGTCGAGCAGACGCTGCAGAGCGGCGAGGTGACCGAGGTCGAAGATCTCGTACTCGGGGAGGATGCCGCGCTCCTGCATCCGGGTGTGCAGGTCGACGATGAACTCCCACCGGTTGAGGAAGACGTCGTCGCCGAAGTTGACGGTGCCCATGGTGCAGGAGGCCATGTCCGGCGCGGCGTCCAGCACCGCCAACCGGTCGGCCTCCGGGTCGGTCACCGCACCACCGGAGGAGAGTTGCACGATCAGGTCGGTGCCCTCGCGCAGCGCCGCCACCGTCTCCCGCAGCCGGCCCTGGTCGAGGGTAGGCCGGGCCTGGTCGTCACGGATGTGGACGTGGATCACGGAAGCGCCGAGCGCCTCGCACTCCTTGGCGGTCAGCAGCAACTCGTCGAGGGTCACCGGCAGCGCCGGCACCTGCGATTTGGCCGACTCCGCGCCGGTCGGGGCAACCGTGATCAACGTCCCTGTCGTCATGCCGGCGATGGTAGCCGCCCCGACCGGCCCCGGTCGACGACCCGACTCGGCCGGGGCCGGAAGATTCCCTCGACAGAAGCGCTGAACCCGAAGGAATTCCGGCCCTCGGGGTACCGATTCGAGATCCTTACTCCGGGTCGATGGCGGCGGCGGTCTCGCCCACTGACAACCGGGCGTCGTCGGGGAGGTTGCGCTTGACCACGGCGAGGGCGACCTGACCCAGCTCGAAGTGGTGCACGGCGGTGCCGACGAAACCGACAGTCCGGCCGTCCAGGGTGACCGGGGTGCCGGCCGCCGGCAGTTGGTCGGTGGTCACCCCGTCCAGGTGCAGCAGGACGAGCCGACGCGGAGGCTTACCCAGGTTGTGCACCCGGGCGACCGTCTCCTGCCCCCGGTAACAGCCCTTGTCCAGGTGCACGGCCGGGGCGATCAGGCCCGCCTCGGCGGGGATCGTCCGGTGGTCGGTGTCCACCCCGACCCGGGCCCGTCGGGCAGCCACCCGCACCGCCTCGTACGCCCACAGCCCGGCCGCCGGGACCCCGCTGTCGCGCAGCTCGGCGGCGACCTGGTCCAGGGCCGGCCGGGGCACCAGCAGGTCCACGCCGAGCGGCACCCGTCGGGCCCACCCGCCACCGGGCAGCGGCTGCACGTCGTACCCGATGGTGGGTCGGGGGGGCAGCTCGCCGGAGCGGAACTTCGGACCCGGCACCGCGAGCACCTCAGGCGCGGTCAGGCCGGTGACGCCGAGCGCCGCGACGGCGTCGGTGGCCTGCGGCCCGACCAGCGTCAGCAGCGCGTGGTCGGCGGTGGCGTCACGCGGTTCGACCTGGCTGAAGAACCGCATCTTCTCCAGGTAGGTCAGCAGGCCGGCGGTCATCCCCGGCTCGGTGTCCAGCCAGGTGGTCCCGCCGTCCTCGGCGACCATCGCGTGCTGCTCGACGTGCCCGTGCGGGCTGAGCACCAGCAGCTCGGTGCCCTGCCCGGGGCCGAGCGCGGCGAGGTGCTGGCTGGTCAGGGTGTGCAGCCAGCCGATCCGCTCCGGGCCGGCGACGGCGACGACCCCCCGGTGCGAGCGGTCCACCAGACCGACCCCGGTGGCCAGGGTGCGCTGCTCGCGCATCGGGTCGCCGTAGTGCGCGGCGACCCCCCGGACCCCGGCCGCCCGGTGCTCGGCGTCCGGCTGGTCCCGGCTGGCCTCGTCGATCGCCTCGACGGCCACCGCTCCCGCGATGTCGATCATGTCGGTTCCCCGTCCTCACAGTTGCCGCAGACGCCGAAGAGCGCCACGTGCCCGATGTCCACCCGGAAGCCCCGCTCGGTGGCGAGCCGCTCGGCAAGCGGGCGCATCGACTCCGGGTCGATCTCGTCGATCGCGCCGCACTCCCGGCAGACCAGGTGGATGTGCTGGTGCTCACCCGCCGCGTGATAGGTCGGCGAGCCGTGCGACAGGTGGGTGTGGGTCACCAGACCGAGCCGTTCCAGCAGCTCCAGCGTCCGGTAGATGGTGGTGATGTTGACCCCGGCGGCCACCTCCCGGACGGCGGTGTGCACCTGCTCCGGTGTGGCGTGCCCCAGGTCGAGCACGGCCTGGAGGACCAGTTGCCGCTGCGCCGTCAGTCGCAGCCCACGGGAGCGGAGCATTTCCGCCAGGGAGGATTCGGACACGGTCCGATCATAGTTCGGCAACCGCCGATCATCGCCCGGCCACCACCCGGCCACCGGTCATCGGCCGACCACGGTCGTCGGCCGGCCATCGCCGGGCCACCGGCCGGGCCGGGGTACGCCGCTAGGCTCGGCGGTCATGGTGGGATCGAGGATCGCCGTGCTCGGTCGGGGCGTCGTCCCCGCGACGGAGCCGGTGCTGCGCGGGGACGACCTGGGTGTGCTGCGCGGGGACGGGCTCTTCGAGACCATGCACCTGCGCGGCGGACGCCCCTGGCTGCGCACCGCCCACCTGGCCCGGCTGCGGGCCGGCGCCGCCGCCCTGGAGCTCCCGCTCCCCCCGGAGTCGGCGCTGGTGGAGCTGCTTGACGACCTCGCCGCCGGATGGCCCGCCGAGGTCGAGGGCGCGTTGCGCCTGGTCTGCACCCGGGGGCCCGAGGGCGGCGGGCTGCCGACGGTGTACGCCACCCTGGCCGAGGTGCCGGCCGCCGCGAGGCGACTCCGCCGGGCCGGGGTCACCGTCGCCACCCTCCCCCTCGGGGTGCCGGCGACGGCCCGCGCCGAACTGTCCTGGCTCCCGACCGGCATCAAGTCCATCTCGTACGCGGCCAACAGCGCCGCCCGTCGCCGGGCCGCCCGCAGCGGGGTGGACGACGTGCTGTGGGTCTCGACCGACGACTACGTGCTGGAGGCACCCAGCGCGAACGTCGTCTGGCTGGACGGCGACACCCTCTGCGCCGTCCCGCCCGCAAGCACCGGCATCCTGCCCGGCACCACCTGCGGCTGGCTGCTCGCCCACGCCGCCGAGGTGGGCCTGGGGCAGGCCGAACGCATGGTCACCCCGGCCGGGCTGCACGCCGCCGCCGGGATCTGGCTGACCTCGTCGCTACGCGGCCTGGTCGAGGTCAGATCCCTCGACGGTGCCACCCGCCCGCCCGCCCCGCACACCCCCCGCCTCCAGGAGCTGCTGGGCTTCGACCTCGGCTGACCGACGTCCCCGCCGGGCGGCGGGGTCAGCCGGCGACCCGGATCAGCCGGGCGGACAGGTGCGGAGAGAGACTGTGGCCCACACCGGCCATCTCCTGGGCGTAGAGCAGTGCCCCCTCGACGATGCCGAAGAGCCGGGCGCCCGCCGTCACCTCCTTGGCGGTGGCGGTACGCACCACCGCGTCGGTGGCGAACTCGATCTGGGTGCCGGTGCGCTTGCCGATGTGCAGCTCCATGATGCCGGTCGGGGTGGTCATCAGGGCTTCCAGCTCGTCGGTGACCCGCTCACCGTCCATGACCGGACGCCACCAGCCCACCTCGCGCCCGGCCGGGCGGATCGGGCGGCTCTCGTCGTCGAGCAGCCAGGCCCGGGACTCGTAGAACAGGAACGGCCGACCGTCGTGGCTGATCCGGATCTCCTGGCCGTAGTCGAAGTCCTCGATGGTGGGGAAACCGCCCCGGCCCCGACCGCGCCACACCCCGACGTACGGCAGCAGACCGTCAAGCGCCCGGTGCAACTTCGGGCCGACCCGCAGGTCGTGGCTCTCCTGGTAGGGGTACTCCTCGACCGGCGGCGCGTTCAACCACGGCGGCTGAAGGGGATTCTCGTCGCTCACCGGATCTCCTTCGTTCGCGACTGCGGGGCTCGCAACCCCGGCTCACTCCTCGCGCTCACCGGGCCACTTTCGTTCGCGACTGCGGGGCTCGCAACCCCGGCTCACTCCTCGCGCTCACCGGGCCACTTTCGTTCGCGACTGCGGGGCTCGCAACCCCGGCTCACTCCTCGCGCTCACCGGTTCACCACTTACCTCTCGACAGGCGTACGGCCAGGTAGACCAGGCCACCGGCGAGCGCGCCCAGGCCCGCGACCAGCAGGCTGACGAACCCGATCTCGGTAACCATCATGGTCATCCTATGCTGGGTCCCATGGGCCGCACTCTCGTCGTCAAGGCCACCGCCGGAGCGGACGCCCCGGAGCGGTGCGCGCAGGCGTTCACGGTGGCGGCCACGGCCGTCGCGGCCGGGGTGCCGGTGTCGCTCTGGCTGACCGGTGAGTCCACCTGGTTCGCCGTGCCCGGTCGGGCCGAGCAGTTCGCGTTGCCGCACTCCGCGCCGCTGGCCGACCTGCTCGGCGTCGTCCTCGCCACCGGTCAGGTCACCGCCTGCACCCAGTGCGCCGCCCGCCGCGACATCGGCCCTGACGACGTGCTGCCCGGCGTACGGATCGCCGGGGCGGCCGTCTTCGTCGAAGAGTCGATGGCCGAGGGCGCGCAGGCCCTGGTCTACTGACCCGTCGGCGCGAAGCCGCCGGCCGACGCCCGTGCGGGGGACGCCGATCGGCCCGTACGGCGACACCGATCAGCCCGTGCGGGAACGTCGAGCAACCGGTGCGGGAGCACCGGCACGTCGGTCCGCTTTGCGTACAGTGCCGATAAAGCGCCTGTCTGTTCGCTTATTGCCTACCATGCGAAGGTGAGCCAGGCGACGGAGGAGTTCTTCGCGGCGCTGCCGGCGCGTGCCCCGGCGGTCCTGCGGGGCCCTGTCGTCGGAACCCTCCAGATCGACCTCTCCGCCGGCAACCGCACCGAGCACTGGCTGGTGCGGATCAGCCCCGGCAAGGCGGTGGTGGAGCAGGCCCAGGGCGCGGCGGACGCGGTGTGGAGCAGCAGCGCCAACCTCTTCGACAGGCTGGTCACCGGCCGCGCCCAGGCCATCTCGGCGGTGCTGCGCAACGAGTCCACGTTCAGCGGGAACGTGATGCTGTTCCTGGTCTTCCGGCACTTCTTCCCCGACCCACCGGGGGCACGGGACCCCCGGGAGACCGCCCGCGAGCAGACCGGGCGGGCGTGATGCAGCAGCGGGTCAGCATCCTCGACGGCAACACCTTCCTGGTCTGCGACCGCAGCGGGGACGTCGAACCCTCGTTCGACTTCCCCACCGGGCTGTTCTCCTTCGACACCCGGTTCCTCTCCACCTGGCTGCTGACCCTCGACGGGGAACGCCTGCACGCCCTCTCGGTCGACGACGCGCACTCCTACCAGACCCGGTTCTTCCTGGTCCCCGGCGAGCCGACGCACTATCTCGACGCCAAGGTGTCGGTGATCCGCAGCCGGTCGATCGGCGGCAACTTCACCGAGGATCTGACAGTGCTCAACCACTCCGGCCGGGAGGTGCGGTTCCACCTGCGAATGGAGATGGGCTCCGACTTCGCCGACCTCTTCGAGATCAAGCACCAGCGACCGAAGAAGGGCCGTACCAGCGCCGAGGCCGGTGAGAACGCGCTGCGGCTGACCTACCGCAGGGAGGCCTTCCACCGGGAGGCCACGGTCACCAGCAGCGCCGACGCCGACGTCGACCAGGCCGGGATGACCTGGTCGATCACCGTCGGGCCGCACTCCGAGTGGAGCACCTGCCTGACCGTGACACCTGTCATCCACGGTGCCCGGGACGAGGACGTCCGGGCGGTCACCCCGTTGGGCGCCGCGCGCGGCCCCGCCGTGATCCGGGACGAGCAGGAGAAGCTTGTCGCCCGGGCACCGCAACTCGGCTGCGACTGTGAGCCGCTCGCCGGGGCGTACCAGCAGAGCCTGCACGACCTGGCGGCGCTCCGGTACGAGTCGATCACGCTGGGCGTCCGGCTGCTCGCCGCCGGTCTGCCGTGGTTCATGACCCTGTTCGGGCGGGACAGCATGCTCACCTCGTTGCAGGTGCTGCCCTTCCTGCCCGAACTGGTCCCACCGACGATCATGATGCTGGCCGGCCTCCAGGGGTTCCGGCTCGACGACTTCCGCGACGAGGAACCCGGCAAGATCCTGCACGAACTGCGGTACGGCGAGACCGCCGGCTTCGAGGAGCAGCCCCACTCCCCCTACTACGGCGCGGCCGACTCGACCCCGCTCTTCGTCATCCTGCTCGACGAGTACGAGCGCTGGACCGGGGACACCGCGCTGGTCAAGCAGCTGGAGGCCCCCGTCCGGGCCGCGCTGCACTGGATCGACACCTACGGCGACCTGCTCGGCACCGGCTACGTCTGGTACCGCAGCCGCAACCCGGAGACCGGGCTGGAGAACCAGTGCTGGAAGGACTCCTGGGACGCCGTCTCCTACGCCGACGGCCGGCTGCCAGGCTTCCCCCGGGCCACCTGCGAGATCCAGGGGTACGCCTACGACGCCAAGCGACGCGGCGCACGGATGGCCCGGCTGTTCTGGAACGATCCGGAGTACGCCGACCGGCTGGACCGGGAGGCGGCGGCACTCAAGGAACGCTTCAACCGGGATTTCTGGATTCCCGGGAAGAACTACTTCGCCCTCGCCCTGGACCCGGACGGCCGGCACGTCGACTCGCTCACCTCCAACATCGGCCACCTGCTGTGGAGCGGCATCGTCGACGAGCCCCGGGCCGCCCTGGTCGCCGAACACCTGCTCGGCCCCCGGCTCTTCTCCGGCTGGGGGGTACGCACCCTGGCCACCGGTGAGGGCCGCTACAACCCGATCGGGTACCACGTCGGCACGGTGTGGCCGTTCGACAACGCCTTCATCGCCTGGGGCCTGAGCCGGTACGGCTTCCGCGAGGAGGCCGGGCGGATCTGCGAGGCGATGCTCGACGCCTCCCGTTACTTCGACGGACGGCTACCCGAGGCGTTCGCCGGCTTCGAACGCCACCTCACCGACTATCCGGTGCAGTACCCGACCGCGTGCAGCCCACAGGCCTGGTCGGCCGGCACACCCTTGCTGCTGTTACGGGTGATCCTCGGTCTCGAGCCGCAGGGCGAGCACCTGATCATCGACCCGATGGTGCCGGAGGGCATGGGCCGGGTCGAGCTGCTGGACATACCGGGCCGGTGGGGCCGGGTCGACGCCCTGGGCCGCAGCCGCACCCCCCACGACCACCCCCACCACGAACACTGACAGCCCCGCCCGTCCCGCCCCATCCCGCCCCGCCCTGCCCTGCCCTGCCCTGTCCTGCCCTGCCCTGTCCCGCCAAATCGTGCTCGATTCACGATCTAGTGGCCTCGAAGCTTGTGAGATGCCACTACATCGTGGACAACACCGTTGCGTCAGGTGGAACGGCTGTTCGTCAACCACCGCCACCTCGCCGATCATGGAGTTGTGGTGGGTAACAGAACGCCCGTAAACCCCCAAAGTCGGCACCACCACTCCATGATCGCCAAGCGGACCCACCTCGCTCCCCGATCGGGCACTTCCTGTCCCGGGTTGACCAGCCGCCCATGGCGTTAACGCAACGGTGTTGACATCGTGGATCGAGCACGATCTTGGCTGGCCCCGATGTCGCCGCATGAGTCATGGGTGACGGGGGCGCGGGTTGGCACGGGTGGCACGGGTGGAGGAGTTCGGTCAGGCGGGGCAGCCGGTGGAGGCGGACAGGCGCACCTGCGCGCCGGTGCCGTCGGCCAGCACGGTGGCCGGGCCGCTGCGGTAGGCGTACACCTCGGGGAGGTCGACCACCGGCGGGCCGGCGGCCAGGGGGCGGAGGCCGGTCAGCGCGACCGGCGCGGCACCGGCCGAGACGGCGAGGGTACGGGCCGTGCCACCCCCGGGGCAGGGGACGCTGACCGATTGCGGGGCGGATTGTGCCGAGCGCCCCAGCGCCCGCAGCGCGGCGTCCAACATCGAATCAGCCGACGCAGCCTGGCCAGAAGGAGCCACCGAGGCAGGAGGGGCAGCCGAAGCAGACGGGGCAGACGGGGCAGCCGAAGCTGCTGATGCCGCCGGGGCAGGTGGGACGACCGGGGACGCCGGGGCAGGGGGTTGGGGATAGCCGGCGCCGATCGGGCGGCAACCGGTGTCGGCGGTGAACCGGACCCGGCCGCCGCTGGTGACCCGGCCCTCCACCGCGACGAACTCCCCCGCGTCAGCGCGCAGACGGGGGCCCGACGAGCCGGCCCGTACCCCGGCCCGCCAGTCGGCCGGCAGCCGGTCGGCGACGCGTTCCAACAACGCCCGCTCACCCCCCTCGGCGACCAGCACGTCCAGCCCCCGGCTCAGGGTCGCGCCGTCCGACATCGGGGTGATCCGGCAGCCGCGCTCGACCTCCGGCCCGGTCAGCACCCAGGCGTCGTCGCCGACCGCCGCGACCAGGTGACCGAGCGCCCGGTCCACGACCGGGCCGGCCTGGGTGAGGGTGCGCTGCTCGCGCACGGTCGGCGGGTCGTCCCGCGCCGACCACCAGGTGAGCACGCCCAACAGCACCGCCCAGGCCACCGTCACCGCCAGCAGCCAGGGCAGCCGGCGACGCGGCGCGGACGGACCGGTCGGTGGGGCGTACCCCGGGTGGACGGCACCGCTCACCGGCTCATCGTGTCACGACCCCACCGCCGACCCACCCGCCGGTCACCGCCACCGCCACCGCCACCGCCACCGCCACCGCCACCGCCACCGCCACCGGTGGACAACTCCGCCGCCTGTCGAGCCG